>JANWWY010000034.1 GCA_025057455.1 Aquificaceae bacterium | reverse complement strand
TCGGTTGACTATTATAAAAAACTATAGAAAAATCCGCAACACCTTGTGGAAGACCTCTATGTATTTTACCAGAAAAAAGCGGAGAAAATCAGAGTTGGCTAAGCGGTAAAAAGCGTGTATAATTAACACAGGCTATGACCGAGAAAGAAAAGTTTGAACGCATGCTCCAAAAGGCACAGTTAGTAGACCCCAATATAAGGATAGAGTTTGTCCTACTTGACCTAAGTCCAAGATGGATGAAGTGCAGGAGGACAAAAAGGTTAGTCTTTCAGTTTCATAAGCTGGGTCAGGAAGAAGGGCTAACCGCCTGTGGTCAGAGGCTTGAGAAGTATCAGGTTTTGCCAGAAAGGCAAGAAAACTTGGTGATAACTCAGGTTAATATGATGCTGGGTGGTCTTGGACTTTTAGTTTTCTTTGACCTCTGCCCCAAGTGTTTTGGAAGCATAAACAGGTGTAATCCTATAGAGGAGGGGGCATAAGCCCCCATGAAGTCTTACTTGACGGACATTACCCACTGAGCCAGTTGTTTTGCCTCTGCGTCGGTCACGTTCTGAGGAGGCATAGGCACAGAACCCCAAACGCCAACACCACCCTTCTTTATCTTGCCAGCAAGGTAGTCCACTGCGTCAGCCCTTCCTGCGTACTTTTTGGCTATGTCCGCATAAGAGGGACCAACCTTCTTTGCCTTTATGTCGTGGCATGCCATACAGCCTTTCTGCTTGGCCAGCTGTTCGCTGGCAAAGGATGCTCCCACAAGTCCTACAGCCACTGCAAGTGTTAAAGCTACCTTTTTCATACTAACACCTCCTTAATAAAGTGCGTTCTTGATATTATAATACACTCAAAGGATGAAGAAAAAATGAAAATAGGAGTCTTTGATTCGGGCGTAGGTGGATTGACCGTTTTAAAAGCTCTTACGAAAGCCTATCCACATGTGGATTTTGTATATTTGGGTGATACCGCTAGAGTGCCTTACGGTGATAAATCCGCTCAGACTGTTATAAGATACAGCCTTGAGTGTGCGGAGTTTCTTATGGGCGAAGGCATTGACCTCTTAGTGGTGGCTTGCAATACCGCAAGCTCTTACGCTCTTGATGTGTTGAAAGAGATTCTTACCATACCAGTGTTTGGTGTTTTGGAGCCAGGCGTCAAAAGAGCGCTTCAAACCACAAAAAACAAAAGAGTAGGTGTTATAGGCACAAGAGCAACCATAAATAGCAACTCATACAAAAAACTCCTTGAGACCAACGGCGTAGAAGTCTTCCAAAAGGCTTGCCCCCTATTTGTTCCAATGGTGGAGGAAGGTATACTGGACGGAGACATAGCAAAAGGCGTTGTAGCGCACTATTTAAAGGATATCAAGGACAAGAATATTGATACACTAATATTGGGCTGCACTCATTATCCCCTTTTGAAACCCATCATAGAGGACTTTATGGGTGAAGGGGTCAACGTTGTGGACTCTGCGGAGTGCACTGCCATGGAAGTTGCTTCTTACATAGTGGGTGGTGGTACGTCAACTTTGAACCTTTACTTCACCGACAGGTCCCCAGGTTTGGACTTCCTCATAGAGCTCATCCTTGAGAAACCTGTAGACTATCAACTCCTTACCCTTCCTTGCAAGGTTTAACTGTTCCAAGAATCTATCCCTTACCCTTTCAAAAAAATCCCTGACCTGTCTATTTCTGTAGTCCGTATACGTCCAGTAAAGAGGTCTAAACCCGCCATATACGTAAAGGTATTCCATTTCCCCGAACACTCCCATACCAAGATATAGCCTGCCACCCCTTCTTTTGGAAGAGGCAAGTACAAGATGGCTCTCGTCCACATATCCAGGGTCTATGTTAAGCCTTCTCTTACCTTCGCAGGAGTACAGCCTTTCTTTTTCTACCGTCCAAAGTTTGAACTTTACAAGGTCTTCCCTTCTTATAAGCCCCTTCAGGGATAGGAAAACCTTATGTAGTCCCTCGCCCATCTCCCGACTGTAATACCCTTGTAGGCTTTGAAAGTAGAAAGGCTCTGAGAGGTCCTCCACAGGAAGCTCAGACAAAAAAACTTCAAGCAGATTCCAGTCTGCGTAGAGCACTGCCATAACGGGCTTTGCCAAAAGCTCCATCAAAGGCTCCCCTGGTTTAAAAAATAGTCTACAAGCTCCCTTCTGTTCATACCCAACGCTTGAGGACCTATTGAAAAAAGTCCGAGGGCGAGCAGTATTCTGTCATCCACCATATAGCCCTTCCTGTTGTTCTGGATTATCCTTACAACCTTTGTAAGCTCTTCCTTAGCCCTTTCACCAGACATATTCCTATAATGCACCAACTTATCCAACAGCAGTTCCTTTATATCCTTAAGGTTTTCCAAGAGGGGTTCTACTGGGGACAGAATTGGTGGAGCTTTTCTTCCAGATTCTTCAAGGGCTTCCTTTAGCAGGTTTGCCCTTATATGACCTATACCCTTTATACCAGACAGGCTTGCGTATTCTGGTTTTATGCCATACTTTACCGAATGGGCTATCTTCAAAACCTCCAAAGGGGGGAAACTATAAAATCCTCTTAAGTCTATCTCCTTTAGTGTTCTTATAAGATGCAAGACGTCCGTGCCAAGGTAAGAAAACTCCCCCGGCGGATTTTTAAGGTTTGAGTATCTAACTGTGAGCCCCTCAACATAGAAAATAAACTGGTCTGTGTTGTCCTTCAGGCATGCCTTTCCGCAGGGGAGTAGCATGGCTCTGATTAGCTCAAGGTCTTCTTCAAACCTATCTTTTCTCCTTAGAAACTCAAAAAGTCCGTCAAACTTTTTCATGTATAGGAGAGGTCTTACGGTTATCATGAGCTCAAGCCCTAGGACCTTTCTGTGAAAAAACTCCTCAAACCTTGTTGGTGGCATACCAGTCTTTATACAAAAAATACCTTTCTCTGTGAGCTTACCCTTTTGTACGTAATGGTATCTGAGAAGAAAATCTAAAACTTCTTCCACTGTCTTTTTGCTTACCTTTCTAAAAGAGTAGGTGCGTCTTAAGTAGTTCCAGTAGTTTTCCTCCTCGTACATGTGAGCCAAGAGCAAGAAAAAGCTCAGAGAGTCTTGACTTTCGTCCTCTTCCATTGATGCGGTCTTGAAGGGTCTTTCTAAAGCTTCTTCAAGCTCTCTATGTAGGCTTTTTTCCTTTGCACCGTAAACTAAGAGATTAGAGTAGCCCACATCCTTTATACCAAGTCTTCCCGCCCTTCCTTCCATCTGTAAGATGTCAAGACTATCGGGTATTGACTTGAGTTTCCCTCCTCTTGCGAAGAATCTAACCATTACAATAACTCTATCCGCTGGCAGGTTAACACCGTAGGCAAGGGTTTGGGTTGCTATAAGTAGGTTTAGATTTCCATCCCTGAAAGCCTTCTCTATTTCCTCTCTTTCTTCCTTTGGTACATCCGCATTGTGAAAGGCTATCTCGGGTTCCCTTTGCTCTTCTGTGTCAAAGGGCAGTGTTTGGTTCATTATGCCAATCTTCTCTTCATTTGCGATTTCAAGGATTTTCCAGCCCATACTCTTTTTGGGAACGAATAAGATAACTTTTTCTTCCCTTTTCCTCAGCGAAAAAAGGGCGTTGAGGAGCCTACTGGCTATAATGTCTTCCTGAGAACTTTCCTCAGAAATTTTCAAAGGATGAAACTCGACCAGCTTCCTTACCTCTCTGTGCAGTGGGACTGGTCTCCACTCACTTTGAAGAATAAAATTAGCCTCTATCCACTGGGCTAACTCTTCAAACCCCGGAAGAGTAGCGGAAAGACAGAGCATAGGTATATCCCACCTTAAACAGGCGGTTATTATCTCTTCCAGCACCCACCTTTTTGAAACTTGATGCACTTCGTCTACTACCACAGCATTTAGCTCCTGAGTCCAACAGGAGGCGTTTCTGAAAGCGTGGGCAAGATGTTCGTAAGTGCTTACGATAACCTTAGCTCTTGGACCCTTGAAGTTTTCAAAGATACTCTCACCAGTTCTTAACTCAACGTCCTTTGGATAGTAATGCCTTAGCTCCGTAGCCTTCTCCTTTACAAGAGCCCTTGTGGGTGCAGTGTACACAAGCCTCCCCTTAAAGTTTCTCATGAAAAGGTATGCAATCAAAGTTTTACCTGAGGAAGTTGGGGACATTATTAGGGCGTTCCCACCCCTATAAAGCTTATGAAAAACCGTCTGAAGGGGATTAAGAAGCGGGTATGGAATTCTCCTGTCAATTAACTCTGACCGTAGCAGATTTTCTTCTACTATCTTTTTTGACTCACTGGTTATGTATACCACCTTTCCGTCGGGTGGATTTAAACTAAAGGAGCTATCCTTGAGAAGGAGCACTCTTACAACCTCTCCCATATCCTCTCCATTCTTTTGAGCTCCCTGTCAAAGACAAACTCTAACTCTGGTATTTTCTTTATTTTCAGTCCCTTTAGAAGTTGAGCCCTTATGAATGCTTTTGCATGCTCCAAGGCATTCTTAGCCTCTTCCTCTTTACCCTCCTGTAAGGTTGTAAAGTAGACTCTTGCCCTGCTCATATCTTGGGATAGTTCTACATGAGTAATTACCGTATCTACAAGCCTTGGGTCCTTTAACTCTCTGGAAAGTAGCCTTGCAATCTCTTCCATCAGGAGCTTTGATAGTTTAGCTCTTCTCAAGCTCATTTTCTAAATGATAAGATAAATTGGTGAAAATTTCTTGCTTGAGAAAGTGTGTATGTTATAATAAACATCACCTCGTTCCTGCAAAAAGCAGGGACCAATAAGCCCAGGAGGTTAAGGATGGCAAAGAGGTATTATGAAACTGTTCGTCACTACGAGAGTGTGGTAGTCTTCAAACCTACGCTCATAGAAGATGAGGTCCAAAGGAGACTGCAAGAGCTAAAGGACTTTATCCAGAAAAAGGGTGGAGAAATTCTCAACATAGTAGACTGGGGAACAAAACAGCTTGCCTACACAATAAAGGGTTTTAACCACGGAAGATACTTTATACTCACCATAAGGTCGGAGAAGCCTGAGCTTCCCAACGAATTAGACTTTTACTACAAAATAAACGAGGATGTGCTCCGCTGGCTCAACATACACACGAAAGCGGAGAAGGGAGAAAAGGTTGCTCAATAGGGTCATTCTCATAGGAAGGCTTACAAGGGATCCAGTGTCAAGATACCTTCCATCTGGGACAAAGGTAGTGGAGTTTGTACTTGCGTACAATAGAAGGTATTTGGCTGGGAATGTTTGGAAGGATGAAAGCCATTTTTTTGAGGTAAAGGCATACGGTAAGTTGGCAGACAGCGTAGAATCACGCATATCCAAGGGCTACACCGTAGTAGTTGAAGGTAGGCTTACACAGGATAGGTGGACGGATAAGGATGGAAACTTGCAAAGTAAAGTGAGAGTAGTTGCGGATAGCGTAAGGATTATAAACAAGCCTAAGATGGAGGAGCCAGCGGAAGAGGTGGTGTTGGGGGATGAAGAAGCCTTCCCAGAAGAGCCTATGGATAGACCCTTCACTTCTGAAGACGATGAAATACCCTTTTAAGGAGGTTTAACATGGAAGTCATTAAAAGGTCTGCAAAAAAGAGCTGTCCTTTTTGTGATGCAAAAAAGGACCCAAGCTACAAGGACTACGAAGAGCTCAAGCGGTTCATCACGGAGCGTGGTAAAATAATAGGAAGAAGACAGACGGGTGTATGTGCCAAACATCAGAGAATACTGTCAAGGGAAATAAAAAAGGCTAGACAGCTTGCCCTTTTACCATATCTTGTGGCTTAAGGAGGTTTGGCATGAAAGTAGTACTTATTAAGGACCTTGAAGGATACGGAGTCTTTGGTGATGTTATAAACGTCAAGGACGGTTTTGCGAGAAACTATTTAATACCCAGAGGTATAGCCTTACCAGCTACGGAAAGCAACCTCAAACATGTAAGGGGTATAATTACCCATAGAGCAAGGAAGCTCCAAAGGGAAAAAGAAAAGGCAGTACAGCTGGCAAAGAAATTGGAAGGTCTAATGGTAGAAGTGTTTAGACAAGTAGGCGAGAAGGGTAAGCTCTTTGGGTCTGTAACTGCACAGGACATAGCCCAAGCCCTTCAGGAAAAGGGGTTTGACGTGGATAGGAAGAAAGTTATGCTAAAGAACCCAATAAAGGATATGGGTATATATACCGTTACTTTAAAGCTTCATCCAGAGGTGAACGTAGACATAAAAGTGGATGTAAAAGCGGCGGGATAGTTTATATTTATATGGCATGAGAGAAGTTTCCTTTGAAAAAGGCTCGGAAAGGTCCTATGGTTTTGTCTTTTGGATTCTTATAGCATTTGCAGGCTTGGCACTTGGGCTTTTCAAAATAGATAATACCTTTTGGTACAAGTCCGCAACCCTTGCCTATGCCCTTGCCTCTGTTGTATACCTAAGCTCGCTACTTTTGAGGGATAGACTGGTTCAGTTTATAGCTTCTTTTAGCCTCTCCGTTGGACTGGTTTTAAACCTCGCAGGTATGGTTAGAAGAACCATACAAACCTACGAGTTTGGTGTTCCTCACCCACCGTGGAGTAATCTCTTTGAAGCCCTTACCTTTTGGAGTTTTGTGGTAGGTGTTATATACCTTTTCTTAGAAAAGAGGTATGGTATAAGGCTTCTTGGTGCCGTAGTAGTGCCCATAATTTTTGGGCTCTCCGCCTTTGCCATGCTTTACGCTTCCAAAGAGATAGTACCCCTTATGCCAGCTTTAAGAAGCTACTGGCTTTACGTGCATGTGGTCACTGCCTTTGCTGGCTATGCGGGCTTTACCGTTGGCTTCGGTGGTGCAATACTTTACCTCATAAAGGAAAAATTTCCAAACATACCCCTTCCATCGAAGGAGGTCTTAGATGAGATAACTTACAAGTCCATAGTTATAGTTTTTCCAATATGGACCGCATCAATCATATTGGGTGCTGCGTGGGCTAACGAAGCTTGGGGTGGATACTGGAGCTGGGACCCTAAAGAGGTTTGGTCCTTAATAGTATGGCTCTTTTTTGGAGCTTACCTTCATGCAAGGCAGATGTTAGGCTGGAAGGGTAAAAGAACCGCGTGGATGGTGGTCTTTGGTTTTATCACCGTCCTTATATGCTTCTTTGCAGTAAACCTTTTCTTCCCAGGCATGCATAGCTATGCCACAGACTAAACTATAAACTTTTTGGATTCTTCTCTTGCCTTTTCGAGGGCTTCCTTTATGCTATCTGGTGTTGTGTTTAGCACCTTTGCCACTTTTTGTATAGTCTCTTCCCTCTCATTGTCCTCCAAGAGGTCTATGAGGGAAAGGATAAAGCCAAGGGATGTAATTCTGTTTTCGTAGGCTTCAACTATATCTCTGTCTAAGGAGAGCGTTTTAGCCAACTCTGCTGGCCTCTGAGCCAGTATTTCCCAAGAAAGGGAAAAAAGCCCCATAAGATAAGCCTTGTCCTTTAACTTTACATCGTATATTTCCGCCAATTTTTCGCCAAGACTTGCCCTAAAGAGTGCCCGTCTCCACAGTTCCATTTCCTCTTTATCTGTGAACATTTCAGACAGTGCGAGCACTATGGTAAACTTGGCTATGTTTTCAAGCCCCAGGTAGATAACTGCCTCCTCCACATTGCTAAAGTCTCTTGCCTTTGCAAAGGATGCGGAATTCACAAACTTAAGCAGTTTGTAAGTCACGCCAACATCCTTTTCTATTACATCTACTACCTTTTTTATGTTTCCTGATTTTATTGCGTTGTATATCTGGATTATGGTGGATTTTAGGAAGGATATGGTTCTTGTATCCCTAACCATGGCTGGCTGTGAAAGATATATGCCCTGAAAGTATTCAAACCCCAACATATAAGCCCTTTCATAATCCTCTTTTGTTTCAATATTTTTGGCTATTATGCCCTTTTTTAAACTTTTAAGTATACTTATAACCTCCTTTAGTTCCTCCTGACCGTACGGATTTTCCTTTAGGTTTATTTTCACAAAATGGCACTTGTTAAGAAGTGGTAGATAATCTATCTTTTCAAAACCAAAATCGTCTATGCAGAATTTAAAACCACGTTTTACCAGGTCTTCTATGGCATCCAAAAGCGTGTTAGAAATCCTTTTGTTTTCCACGAGCTCTATACCTACATGCTGGGGGGATAGCAAGTCAAACATGGAAGCTTCAAGAAATATGGCTGGCACGTTTACAAACACAAGTTTACCGTTCCCCACTATTTCAGGACCCATTTCTGTGAGCACATCTATGGCTATGCTTGAAGCCTTGAGGGGGTCAACACCCACTGGATAGGACCTTGTTTTTCTATCCTGCAAGAACACTTCATAGAAGCTTATTTCACCATTTCTGTTGTATATTGCTTGTTTGCACAGCACATTCATGGTGTTATATTATAAAGATTCTCCAACATGCTCTGTAAAGAGCCACCCTTAACCTTTTTGAGGTAATTCACCACGTACTTACCTATAAGGTCAACCTCTACATTTACCAAATCTCCGGGCTTTCTTATCCTTAGGTTTGTGTTTTTATAGGTGTGGGGTATGATGTTTATGCTAATTATGTTGCCTTCTATGCTGTTTATGGTAAGGCTTATACCGTCTATACCCACAGACCCTTTTTCCACAAAAAAAGGCTCATATCCTTCCTTTATCCTCACGCTTAGAGACCAGTGCTGACCCCTCTGAATGAGTTGGATTATGGGTGTGGTAAAGTCCACGTGACCTTGCAGAATGTGACCACCAAGTCTATCAGAAGGCCTAAGAGCTCTTTCCAGGTTTACTAAGTCTCCACTTTTTAAAAACCTCAGATTACTCCTACTTAGCGTCTCCTCCGATAGGTCAAATTCAAAGAGATTTTTATTTATGCTTACCACAGTAAGACAAACTCCGTTTACAGCTACACTATCACCTATCTTTACATCTTCAAAACTTGCCCTTATAGCGAGCCTGCTCCCTTTTAAGCTCTCGACACTACCCACCTGTTCTACGAGCCCCGTAAACATCAGAAAAGTACCTCCTCAGAATCAAACACTGGACCTTCGTAGCAGACCCTTTTGTAGCCCTCTTTTGTCTTTACCACACACCCCAAGCACACACCCCACCCGCATGCCATTCTACTCTCTAAAGAAAACTGCATGCTGTGTCCAGTCCTGACATTTTTTAGAGCCCTTAACATGCCCTTTGGACCACAGGCATAAACTTTCCAAGAGTTGTCAAACTCCCGCAAAACTTCTGTTATCAGTCCTTTTTTGCCCTTGCTTCCATCCTCCGTGTAAAGTATGTATTCAAAACCTTCTTCTTTTAGCCATCCTTCCATACCGAGGTGTTCTGCAGACCTGCCACCATAGACAAACACAACCTCTTTGCCTTCTTCTCGTAACTTTTTGCCCAGAAGACTAAGACCCGCCAGACCAACACCTCCACCAAGAAGGAGATGTTTGTCCCCTTCCCTTTTAAAAAGCCCCTTACCCAGGGGACCCAAAACTGAAAGGCTATCACCGCTCCTGAGTTCCGATAGAATAGCTGTGCCTCTGCCCACGAGGTCGTAGAATATTAAAAGTTCATCCCCTCGCACATCCGCAACCGCAAAGGCTCGCCTTCCTAAAGGGTCAAGACCTTTTGAAATCCTAAGCATGAGAAACTGACCAGCCTCAACTTCCCTTGATAGCTCTGGTGCGTAAAGACTTAGAAGGTAGAGCTTGCCCATTATATGCCTGTTTTCTATGACTTGACAAACAATATCTTTCATGCCTTTCCCCTGCTCAAAAGGTTATCACCAAGAAGGTTAAATGCCATAACCAGCAAAAAGAGTGCTGCACCAGGGGACAGTATCCACGGATGGGCGAGCACCAGATTCACGTTCCTGGCATCAGAAAGCATATTCCCCCAGCTTGGATAAGGTTCTTGTATGCCAAGTCCCAGAAAACTCAAAGATGCCTCCGCCAGTACGTAGCCAGGAAAGGACAAGGTAGCGGAAACAATAAGGTAGTAGTAGGCATTGGGCAGTATGTGAACCCTCAATATCCTGAGAGTCCCAGCACCGTAAGTTTTTGCGGATTGAACAAACTCCTTTTCCCTTATGGAAAGCACCATACCCCTTACAACCCTTGCAATGCCCGCCCATCCAAGAAAGGAAAGGATAAAAATAACCATGAGGAAAACTTGAAAGCTCTCCATGGTTAGAGGGAATACGGAGCGAAGGGAGAGCATAAGGTAAAAGGTGGGTATAGCCAAAAGTACTTCTACAGCCCTCATAATAAGTGTGTCCACCCTACCGCCAAAGTATCCAGAAATACCACCTATTAGGCTACCAAGCAAAAAGGTTATGCTCACACCCACAAAACCTATGGTTAGGGAAACCCTGGAGCCGTAAACTAACCTACTAAAGATATCCCTACCCAACTTGTCGGTGCCAAGAAGGTAAAGCTTACAGGGCTCGTCCACAGAAAGCATTCTAATGCCATGTCCTGTCCTCTTAAAAAGTCTCAATTCACAGGACTGTGTTTTATCCTCCACGTAGACTTTAAAAAGCGGGTCTACCATCTTGTAAGGATGCACATAAGGAAATATAAGCCTGCCATCCTTAAATAAGTGTATCCTTGTGGGAGGATGGAAAGGAGACCTTCTGTCCTGCAGAGCGTAGGGATAGGGGGCTATTAGATCTGCAAAAACTGCAAGAAACAGGAAAAAGCCCACTATGGTGAGAGGGAAGGTTAGCCTCACGTTTATAGTATAAAATATTAACCCATGAGCGTGCTTGTATTTGTAAGCATGACGCCCCTGGGAAAGGGAGAAAGCGTCAGCCAATACGTGGCAAGAGTCGTAGACATAGTGGATAAGTCAGGACTCCCCTATGTACTGACACCCATGGGCACTATAATAGAGGGAGAAAGTTGGGATGAAGTAATGAACGTGCTTAAGGAGGGCTTTGAAGCCCTTAAAAAGGACTGTTCGCGTATTTCTATTACAATGAAAATAGACTACAGAGAGGGCAAGTCTGGAAGGATAACTGGCAAAGTTAAATCTGTAGAGGAGAAAATAGGAAGAGAAATAAAAAAGGCGACATAAGGTGGCTATAGTAAGACTATCGAAGGAAGACCTTCTATACGGTTACACCTACACTCTTTCCACGGAGGATGTGGAACCTGGTGAGTTCTTCCCAGGTCAGGAAAGGGTGGAATCCGCCTTTGAGCTTGCCCTAAACACAGAGCTTGAAGGCTATAATGTATACGTTTCTGGTCCGGAAAGCGTAGGTAGAACAACTTACACATTAAGCAGGCTAAGAGAGGCGGCAAAGAGTAAGGGCAAACCAGAAGACATATGCTGTGTTAACAACTTTGACAACCCACTGAGACCCAAATACCTTCTACTGCCTGCTGGTCTTGGAAAGGCTTTTGTTCAAGATGTAGACAGAGCCATAGAAGCCTTGAAGGAGGAAATACCAAAAGCCTTTGAAAGCAAGGAGTATGAAGAAGAAGTGGCAAGGATAACCAAAAGCGTAGAATCTAAAAAGGAGCAGGTGGCACAGAGGCTAATAGAAGAGGCGCAGAAACATGGACTTGGAGTAGTTTTTACCCCGGCGGGCATAAGGCTTCTTCCGCTTTCAGGCAGAAGGTTGGTACCAGAGGAAGAAATTTACTCCAATCCGAGGCTTCAAGAGAGTTACGAAAGAGGCCTATCGGAATTTGAGGAATCCTTTAGAGATTTCATAAGAGAGCTAAGAGAACTCGACCACACTCTATCAGACCAGATATTAAACCTAAGAAATAGAGTAGCCAGCTACGTGATAGAGAAGTCCTTTTCAAGGTTTGAGCAAAAATATCAGCCTTACGACGGAATTTCAGAGCATCTTAAAAGGCTAAAGCTGGAGCTTGCGAAAAATGTAGACCTTTTCCTCTCTTGGCATACATCAAAAGGAAACTTAGCCTTTCAAAAAATTCTGGAAAAATCCTTAAACGCCTTTAGAGTAAACCTTCTTGTGGATAACTCACAGCTTGATGGTGCACCCGTTATTTTTGATGAGTTTCCTACCTTCCAAAGCCTTTTTGGTAGGGTGTTTTATACAGCGGAAATGGGTGTGCTTTATGCGGACCATATGAGCCTTTCCGCAGGCAACCTACATAGGGCAAGGGGTGGATATTTAGTTGTTAGAGTGAACGACCTTCTTAAAAACCCCTTCCTGTGGGATGCTTTTAAAAAGGTTATCATGCACAGAAAAATACACATGCCCCTTCATCCCTTAGAGGACACAATAATGCCTCTGGTAGGCATAAGCCCTGAACCCTTACCGGCGGACTTTAAGGTTGTTTTGGTAGGGGACCCATACATATATTACCTTCTTTACAATTTTGACCCAGAGTTTGGCAGGCTTTTTAAAATAAAAGCAGACTTTGACCCTGTTGTAGAAATAGGTGATGAACTAATAGAGAAATTTCCCAGGATAATCAGAAAGATTATAGAAGAGGAAGGACTTAAGCACCTTTCTGCGGATGCACTGTCTGAGCTTTTCAAATACGGCGTAGAGCTTTCCGGCAACAGGAAAAGGTTCAACGTGGTTTTTGGACACTTGGTTGACGTAGTAAGGGAGGCCCAGAGCTTTGCAAAAGATGAAGACTACATAAGGAGTGTGCACATAAAGAGGGCAATAGAAGAGAAATACTTTAGGTCTAACCTGATTGAAGAAAAAATTAGAAAGGCGATAAAAGAAGGAAAGCTAATCCTACGCATAGAAGGGGAAGAGGTAGGTCAGATAAACGGCTTGAGCGTTGTAGACCTTGGCGACTACAGCTTTGGAAAACCAAGCAGGATAACAGCTTCAGTCTATGCAGGGGATAAAGGGGTTATAAACATAGAAAGGGAGGTAGAGCTTAGCGGTCCCATACATTCCAAGGGTGTTCTCATTCTGAGCGGTTACTTGGGTAGGAAATACGGCAGGGATTTACCCTTACATCTTTCTTGCACGCTTACCTTTGAGCAAAGCTATGATGAGGTAGAGGGGGACAGTGCCTCCGTTGCGGAGCTTCTTTCAATTCTCTCTGCCATATCGGAAGTGCCACTAAAACAATACATAGCCATAACTGGGTCTGTTGACCAGATGGGAAACGTCCAGCCTGTGGGTGGTGTAAAGGAAAAGGTGGAGGGTTTTTATAAGGTCTGTAAAATGATGGGACTCAGAGGGATAGAGGGTGTTGTGGTGCCAAGAAGAAACTACGACAACCTCCTTCTAAGTGATGAAGTGCTTGAAAGCATAGAGAAAAACCAATTTCATGTATACGCAGTAGACCATGTGGACGATGTTATAGAAATCTTAACGGGCATGCGCGCACAAACCTTTCACGACTTGGTAAGGAAAAAGCTCAGGGAATTTGCCAAAAGAGTTGCACCGCCCGGAAGAAAAAAGGCTTTATAATGAGTCTATGCAAGGAAGACCACTACTACCGAACGAGTTGGAGCTTTTCAAAAAGGCCTTGGGCATAGGTCCTCACAACTTCTGGCGTTGGTCCTCAAGGACAAGGAACTTTAAACTCCTCACCGATGGGAAAGTAGTGTGGGTGGAGGGAACAGAGGAAAACATTGGCAAAACTATGCCAGTGCATGAAGCCACTTGGTGGAGTTGGGACTTTTTGAAGGAAAAGCTCAAGGAATTGAGTTAGAATAAAAGACCATGGGAAAGCTTGCCTATGTATTCCCCGGACAAGGCTCTCAGTATGTGGGAATGGGTTATGACTTTTATAAGGAGTTTCCCGAGTCGGCGGACGTTTTCCACAGTGCGGAGACAGCTCTCAGATACAATTTAACGGATATAATCTTCAAAGGCCCAGAAGAGGAGCTAAACAAGACAATAAACACTCAGCCGGCCATATTAACCACAAGCCTTGCCATATACGCAGTTCTAAGAGCAAAGGGCTTTCCAGAGCCAGACTTCGTGGCAGGGCATTCGCTGGGAGAATACACCGCTCTGACTGTGGCAGGTGGTGTGGAGCTCTTTGAAGCGGTCAGGCTTGCCAGCCTTAGGGGTAAATACATGCAATCCGCAGTGCCAGAGGGCAAAGGTGCCATGCTTGCGGTGCTTAAGCTCCCACCAGATAAGGTGGAAGAAGCTTGCAGGTTAGCCCAAGATGTGGGCGTGGTAGAGCCTGCCAACTACAACTCACCAGAGCAAACGGTCATCTCAGGAGAAAAGCAAGCAGTGGAAAAGGCAGGCGAGATAGCCAAAAGCATGGGTGCAAAGGTAGTACCTCTTAAAGTTTCTGTGCCTTCTCACTGCTCCCTTATGAAGCCTGCAGCGGA
Organism: Aquificaceae bacterium; assembly: GCA_025057455.1. Taxonomy (GTDB): domain Bacteria; phylum Aquificota; class Aquificia; order Aquificales; family Aquificaceae; genus Pampinifervens. The sequence goes on along the minus strand of JANWWY010000034.1, from coordinate 124 downwards.
TGCCTTTAGGCTAAAGCTTGCCCAGACTCCCATAAAGAACATAAGCATACCGCTGGTGCAAAACTACACCGCAAAAGCTCACACCATGGCACCAGAGATAAGGGAAAACTTATACAGACAGATA
>JANWWY010000033.1 GCA_025057455.1 Aquificaceae bacterium | reverse complement strand
TTGTGTTCTGGGTTCCAGTTGGCTACGTTTATAAAAACTTTTGCATCCTGTGGTATGCTAAGCTCCTCTCTTTTTGCCTTCTTTATCTCTTCACCGAGAGGTTTAAACCTCTGAAGGTCAACTCCGCTGGGTATGTAAACTAGCTTTTCTGGAAAAAAGCCTTCCTTTTTAAGCCTTTCCATGGTCTGCTTGTCCACTACCACAATCCTGTCCGCAAGAGAGTATTTGAGGAGCTTAGAGAGCCAGTTAGAGCTTCTGCCAGTCCTCTTGTATGCTATAACTTTTGGTCTTTTCCTCAAGAAAGAAAGGGCAATCCTCACAAAAGTAAGAGCATGGGGGGAGTTGGCTACTACCACATCAAAAGTCTCTCTCTTTACGATTTCCCTTAACCTGTAGTAGTTGAAAGGGTTAAATCGGGAGAGCTTTCCATGGTTTTCAAAGAAATGAAACCTTACGGAAGTATCTTTTAGCTTTTCCACCATAAGCCTATACTGGAAAGACAGTGCCATGTGAACCTCTACACCTCTTTTGGAAAGCTCACGGGATATTAGGTAGGTTTGCTCCTTCGTGCCTCCCCAGCCTACGCCGTCCACTACCTGTAGAACCCTTATCATTCCTTAGATTCTTGCTCTTTTTTAACTATGATGGATGCCACAACAGACACAAATATGGCACTGCCTATAAGGAGCAGGGATACCTCCACTGGTATTTTGTAGATGTCTGACAGTAGCATCTTCACGCCTATAAAGCCCAGTATGAAGGAAAGTCCGTAGTGTAGATAGTGGAAAAGGGGTAGTATGCCCGCGGCTGCAAAGTAAAGAGACCTTAGTCCCAGTATGGCAAAGATGTTGGAAGTGTATACCACAAAGGGGTCTCTTGAGATGGCTATTATGGCTGGTACTGAATCTATGGCAAACATAATGTCTGAGCTCTCTACAAAGAGCAGAGCCAGGAACATGGGCGTTGCGTACATTTTTCCGCCTTCCCTTATGAAAAACCTTCCGTCTCTGTTGCGGGGTCTTAAGGGTATGACCCTCTTTGCGAGCTTGTAGACGAGGGTATGTTCTGGGTGGAACTCTTTTTCTTCCGTGGTAAGTAGCTTTATGGCGGAGATTATAAGGATGATGCCAAACAGGTATACAATCCAGTGGAAGTGTTTTATGAGTTCAAGACCTGCAAATATAAATATGGCTCTGAAGACTATTGCACCAAGCACACCCCAAAAGAGCACCTTATGCCTGTATTCCTCCGGAATTTTAAAGTAGGAAAATATAAGGATAAACACGAAGATGTTATCAAGGCTGAGAGCCTTTTCTAAAAGGTAGCCAGTAAGATACTCTACAGTTCTGTCGTAGCCCTTTGTGTAATAGATATAGCCAGAAAAGGCAAGACCTAAGGCTATCCAGAAGGCTGAGAGCAGTAAAGCTTCTTTGAGAGAAATCTTGTGAGGGTTTTTGTGGAACACAAAGAGGTCAAGAAAAAGGGCAGTTATAACCACTCCGCCGAAAACGAGCCAACCAATTTCCATAGTGATTTTATTATATTAGGCTTTTCTTTATAAAGTCTATGACCCTGACAGGTATTGGGTCCTGACCGTAGAGGTCCGCCAGATATAAGCTTAACCAATCACCGAGATAGGTAAGGTACAAAAGCCTTTCAATTAGGCTGTTGCCTTCTCCCACTAAGACTTTCAATACGATGCCGAGTTCCTTAAATATGTGCTGGGTTATTTCCACTCTCTTTATGTTTCTGGTGTGGTCTTCTGGGTCATAAAGTAGGACAAAGGCACAGAGGTTTCTTATATGAGGATTGTCAAGACCTACAACTTCGTTGTGATGCATTTCAGGAAGAAAAGCGTTGTAGCATAAGGTTTTTGCGTTCTCGTTTATCTGGGTCTTCCACCTAAAGGCTACAGTCTCTGTAAGAGGAGTGCCATAGACTATGGGAAGGTATGTAAACATGGACTTGGCTACTTCTTGAGCCTTTGTCTTGATTTTTTCTTTGTTTGATTCAAGGTTAGCCTTTATATTTTCTACCTCTGCGCTCATGCCAAACAAGCACATGAGGGTAGAAAGCATAAAGCCTAAGGCGTATCTGGGTGGGTAGCCCTGGGGGATTGGAAGGTGTGGAAGATTTTCCCTTTTAGCCATCTCCATGAGCCTTCCACCGGAGCTTATGCAAACCGCCCTTGCACCCTTCTTTAAGCCTTCTTGGAGTGTGCTTATGGTCTCTTCCGTGTTTCCGCTGTAGCTGGTGCATACAAGAAGCCAGTCTCTATCCACGAAGGAGGGCAGGTCATAACCCCTTACAGACAAAACAGGCACAGAAGGCTTTAAAAAGAGCCTCATAAAGTCACCCACTATACCAGAACCTCCCATACCGCTGAAAACTATCCCCTTGTAATCTTCTGGGTTCAAGGTTTGGCACTCTACTGCGCTAAACTGGCTGGGGAACTCCTCCAACATCCTCAAAGCGTCCATCCTTCCCTCCTTTATAGGTTTTTAGTAAACCTTATATTTCCAGGGTTATCTGTTTGCCACCTTCCACCTTCAGCTGTGGCGTATGCCTGAGCAGGTTTATGGAAAACTCTAAGTTATCGTATAGGGTTATAGAGTAGTTGTCCCAGAATACGCACGTGCCCGCAAGGCAGAAGTAGCCTCCGCTGGTAGGTGCCAACTGTTCCGCTATAAGGAGGGTGTAGTGTCCCATGTTTGACTGAGCGGTGTCCTCCGCACGCACCACCACTTTTATGTCGGGCATAAGGGGTTTTATGGAAGCACTGCAAGCTAGCATTATGCGGTTGACGTTTACCTCGTTCTTCTCGTTTTTGTTGTAACGCCTTATTTTGGAGGTCACCACAAAGTACTTGTCCCCCTTATGGTTGTTGGTTTCATCGGTTACTTCATCGGAGTTTAACTCCATGCCAAACCTTCTGGCAAGGCTGTTGCATGTATCCGCTATGTGGTCTTCGTTTTTATAGTAGCCAAGGAGTATAACCTTTTTACCTTCCTCCCATACCCATCTCTCCACATCTTGAGCTTCCTTTTCTGTAAAGGGTATTTCTGGGTAGTTAAAGACTATAGTGTCATAATGGGGGAGCTTTTCCCACTTATCCACTTCATCAATTATTAAGTTTCTTTTTTCTGCCTCCCTTTGCAGTATGGAAAAGTAGTAGTAGTCCGTTATAGTAAACTCTTGGTGGGTTATGCTCCATGCTACTCTTGTTTTCCTTGTCATGGCTACATTATACCACAGGCTTTAAGAAGGCGGTATGTATGGTTTTCCTGCCAGCCTTGAACTCCACAGCAGCCCTTGAATCCTCAAGGCTAAGCACTACACCTTCACCAAAGACCTCGTGTCTAACCCTATCACCCACCTTTATCCTATAAGGACTCTTTAGCTCTGGCATGTAGCTGGTTTTTTTCTTTGCAAAGAAGGAAAGGTCAAGGAGATTTTTGGGAATATAGGAGAGAAACCTGCTTGGTCTTTTAGATGACCTTGTGTAGCTCATAAAAAGAAGGTCTTTTGCCCTTGTAATTGCCACATAAAAGAGCCTGAGTTCTTCTTCTAGCTCCTCTTGAGCCTCCAGTGCCTTTTCGTGGGGCAGTATGCCTTCTTCAAGTCGTGGAAGAAAAACTACATTAAATTCAAGCCCTTTGCTGGCGTGTATAGTCATAATTCTTACCGCACCTTCTTCTTCCTCCTGCTCCAACAGAAAACCTATTTCCCTTAGCACCTCTTCAAGGCTGTATCCTTCGGTATGCTTCTGTCTTAGATACCTCAGAAGCTCCCTTACGTTTTCCTGCCTTTCTTCTCCCTTTTTGTAGCTCTCCTCAAGATAGGACCAGAAATCAATCTCTTGCAAAAATTCCTCAAAGGCTAAAGGATAGTCTTGCAAGTTTTTTCTTAGTTTGGAGAGCCTTTGGAGAAAGCTGTAAAGCGACACAGCTTTACTCTGAGGCAAGTCCTTTAATGCCAGTATTGAGCCCTCCCAGCAGTCCCCTTTCCCCAGCTCCACTATGCGTTCTATAGCCTTGTCCCCTAATCCATGAGTGGCTATGCTTAGAGCCCTCGAAAAGCTAATCCTGTCTCTTGTGTTGATTAAAAACCTTAGAAAGCTCAGAGCGTCTCTCACTTCAGCCCTTTCAAAGAACCTGACCGCTCCTACCACTTTGTAGGGAATTTTCAGGTTGTATAGTGCCCTCTCTATAGGCTCTGTTATGTAGCCAACTCTTACCAGCACCGCTATTTGAGAGGGTTTGTAGACACTTAAAAACTCCCTTATCTTTTGGGCTATCCATACGGCTTCTTCCTCTTCCTTCTCAAATCTTCTTATTACTGGTTTTTCCTCGCCCTGTCTTACCGGTCTTAGAAAGGGCACGAGCTCCCTCCACTGGGCTTGGGAAGCTCCCAATATAGCGTTAGCCACGTGTATTATGTAGGGTTTTGAGCGATAGTTGTACTCAAGCTTTATGACATCACACTGAAAATCCTCCCTAAAGCGTAGAAGGTTGTCTGGGCGGGCAAACCTCCATTCATATATGCACTGATTTGGGTCGCCTACTACGCATATGTTAGGATTGGAAAGCCTTCTTATTATCTCATACTGCACCGTGTTGGTGTCCTGAAACTCATCCACGAGGATAAAGTCAAAGCTTTCCCTTATACTGGGGCTTAACCTGAGAAGCTTATGGAGGTATAGCATAAGACAGCCAAAGTCCAGAAGGTTCATCTCCCTTATAAGCCTTAGATATTGCTGGAAAGCCTTTTCAAGCTCAGACTCTTCTGCCTCTTGCATGTCTTCAATCCTTTTTGAAATGTAAGCTTTTAGGAGTTCCTCTTTCAGCCCCATTGACTGAGCAATCTTCCTTATGAGCTGGTCTCTGTCGCCTTCAGAGAGGATGCTAAAATCGTGACTTATTCCCACTTCCCGCCCCCTTTCCCTCAAAAGCCTAAGAGCCACAGAGTGGAAGGTGCCAGACCACGGCAGGTCCATACCCACAACCCCTTTTACCCTTTCCCTTATCTCCTTGCCAGCTTTGTTGGTAAAGGTTAGCGCAAGAATCCTATCGGGTCTTATACCCTTCTCCTTTATTAAAAACTCTACCTTGTGAGCTAATGTTTTCGTCTTTCCTGAGCCTGCACCCGCAACAACAAGGAGCGGTTTTCCAAAGTGTCTTACCGCCATTTCCTGAGAGGGATTAAGCCTTTCCATGGACGAGAAAATATGCTACCACAGGCAATCTTAAGAGTTCACTGGTGTATAATCTTTACCAATGAGGAATACCATAATAAAAGTGGGTGGTCTTTTCCTTCTCGTCCTTTTGGTGGTTGGCGGTTACCTCCTTTGGGATAACTATCAAAAGAGAAAGCTACAGACTCTGGCTTACAAAACTTACGAGATTAACAAACTTATACAGGCCGGCAACTATTCCAAGGCAAAGGAATTGCTAAAAACATCAGAGGCTGGACCCTTTAAACCTCTTTTTCTCTCCTACCAACTGTACATAGGGGAGAGGACAGGAGAAAAGATAGATGAGGGTCAGCTTTTGGAGGGAATAATAGAAAGCCTAAAAGACGATGATTTAAAGGCTCTATACAGAGAAAAATACGCCTATTACCTTTTCAAACAGGGAAAAACTCAAGAAGCCCTAAGGGAGATTGAAAAGATACAAGAAAAGAACTTTAACTACGTCAGTAGCCTAATTTTAAAAGCCCAAATTCTACAGAAGGAAGGAAAGCATAAGGAGGCTAAAGAAGCTCTCAAAAAGGCTAAGGAAAGGGGCGAAGGAACCTACTTTGCCAACATGGCGCAGGCTTTTGAACTCCTGGGGGAATAGAATGAAAGACCTTCTCATAGAAATAGGCACCGAGGAGCTTCCTGCGGGCGTTATCAACAGCTTAGTAGGGTCTATAAAAGAAAGGCTTTCTGAAATCTTAAGAAGGCAAGACATAAGGGTTTATTCCACACCCAGAAGGTTAGCCTTCTTTGTGGAGAATTTTGAAAACGAGCCTCTGGAAAGGGAAGAGCTTGTATACGGTCCACCCCTCAAGGTAGCCTACGAAGACGGAAAGCCTACGAAAGCCCTTCTGTCTTTCCTCTCAAAAAACAACGCAAGCCTTGAGCAGGTAATCCAGACACAAAAAGGAGAGGGAACCTATGTAGCAATAAAAAGAATTATAAGGGAAGAGACACCCTTAGAAAGGCTTTCCAAGGACTTTGAAAGCCTTCTTCAATCCCTCCCTATGCCAAAGACCATGAGATGGGACAGTTCAAACCTTAGGTTTTCAAGACCCATAAGGTGGATATGCGCCCTCTATGGTGATGAAGTTCTTCCACTCTCCTTTGGTAAGCTAAAAGCTGGCAGGATAACCTACGGACACAGAATATTAGCCCCTGAGCCTATAGAGCTTAAACATCCACGGGATTACGAAAGGGTTCTTAGGGATAATTACGTGGTGGCAGACTATAAGGAAAGGCTCGGTATGATATTGGCTTTCTTAAAAGATGAAGCCTACGCCCTGGATGGTGAGCCCCTATATCCAGAAGGTTTAGAGGAAGAAGTGGCAAATCTCGTGGAATTTCCCTTTGTGGTGGTAGGAAGGTTTGAAGAGAAGTATCTTGAGCTTCCAGAAAGGGTTATTATGACTGTGCTTGCCCATCATCAAAGGTTTTTCTGCGTGAAGAAGAATGGAAACCTGCTTCCCTACTTTATTGCCATAAGCAACAACTACCCAAGAGATTCAGTCATAGTAAGAGGCTACGAAAAGGTTATAAGGGCAAGGCTGGAAGATGCCCTTTTCTTCTACAGGGAAGACCTTAAAAAACCCTTAGAGGAACTGGTGCCAGCTCTTTCGGAGGTTCTATTTCATCCGAAAGCCGGTAGTATGTGGGATAAGGTCAGAAGGCTTGTGGCTTTGGCTACCAAGCTAGCGGAAGCGTTAGGCTTTGACGAGGAGGATAAAAGGAAGGTTGAAAGGTCAGCCTACCTGTGCAAAGCGGACCTTCTCACTCAAATGGTGAGGGAACTGGACGAACTCCAAGGCTACATGGGATACGTGTACGCTCAAAAGCAGGGGGAGGACCCAAAGGTAGCCCTTGCCCTTTACGAACACTACTTGCCCGTAAAACCCTCTGACCCCTTACCTTCGAACCCAGTATCCGCATTGCTCTCCGTGGCTGATAAGTTAGACAGCCTGCATACGCTCTTGGCTGTGGGTGAGATGCCAACGGGAAGCTCCGACCCATACGGCATGAAGAGGCTTGCACACGGACTTTTTGCAGTGTTGGAGGCGTATAAGTGGGATATAGACCTTGGGAGTTTGGTAAACTCCTTTGCGGAATTTGAAGAGTTTCTCAAAAGTAGGCTTGAGGCTTATCTTGGTAATTACAGGTCTGATGTAGTTAGAGCGGTGCTTGAGGTAAAAGACCCCCTCAAACCCTACGAGGTCATACGCACCGTAAAAGAGCTTGCTAACATAATAGAAAGGGAAGAACTTAAACAAGTAGTAGAAGCCTACAGAAGGGTAGTGAGGATACTACCTCCAGGATGGGAGGATGACAGGGTGGAAGAAGAGCTCTTTAGGGAAGAAGAAGAGAAGAACCTGTGGCAAGCTGTGAAAAAGCTGGAGAAAGAGCAGGATATTCTTGACCTCGCCCCTTTAAAGGAGCCTATTGACCTATTCTTTGACAAGGTTTTGGTCATGGACCCAGAGGAGAGTCTGAGAAAAAACCGACTGGGGCTTCTTTTGAAAGTAAAGAAACTTTTCAACAAGTTTGCGGATTTTAGCAAGATAGCACTCTAAGGAGGTGTGGCATGAAGTATTTGGTATGGCTTGATGAGGTAGGCATCGAAGACATACCCCTTGTTGGGGGCAAAAATGCCTCTTTGGGTGAGATGATAAAAAACCTGTCCTCTTTGGGAGTTAATGTGCCTTTCGGTTTTGTGGTTACCTCCGAAGCTTACTATGAATTTGTAAGGTATAACCATCTTGAAGAGGAAATAAGGAAAATTCTTAAAGGGCTTGACCCAAAAAATGTGGAAGATTTGGCGGTAAGAGGTCACCAAATAAGGGAGCTTATAAAGGGCGGAGAATTTCCAAAGGAGATTGAGGAAGGCATAAAAGAATACTATAAAAAACTGTCTGAGCGGTACGACTCCTTTGCGGTGGACGTGGCTGTTCGTTCCTCCGCAACTGCAGAAGACCTACCTCATGCATCCTTTGCAGGACAGCAAGAAACTTACCTTAACGTGGTAGGTGCGGAAAATGTGCTTACCGCAGTAAAAAACGGCTTTGCATCCCTCTTTACAGACAGAGCCATATCCTACAGAGAGTCCTTTGGCTTTGACCACTTTAAGGTAGGCATCGCAATGGGCGTGCAGAAGATGGTAAGGTCCGATATGGGAGCTTCTGGTGTCATGTTCACCTTGGACACAGAATCGGGCTTTAAAGATGTGGTGGTTATAAACGCTGCCTACGGTCTTGGCGAGCTCTTGGTTCAGGGGATGGTTACACCCGATGAATACATGGTTTTTAAGCCAACCCTACAGTCGGGATACTCCGCAATCATAGAAAAGAAACTGGGCAGAAAAGACAGAAAGATGGTTTACGGTGTAGGACAGGAAAGGGTAAAAGTGGTAAACGTCCCCCTCCAAGACCAGAAGAAGTTTGCCCTGTCCGACGACGAGATTTTACAGCTGGCAAGGTGGGGCATACTCATAGAGGATTACTACTCAAGAAAAAACAGCAGGTGGATGCCCATGGATGTAGAGTGGGCAAAAGATGGAGTTTTAAATCAGCTATTCATAGTTCAGGCAAGACCAGAAACCGTCCACTCGAGAAAGGAAGAAAAAGTTCTAAAGGTTTACAAGTTTGTTCAGCCTATAGAAGAGAGAATAAAAAAGAGGATAGTCTATGGTATAGCGGTAGGCGACAAGATAGCACACGGAAAGGTAAGGGTAATACACGACCTTAAGGATGCGGGTCAGTTCCAAGAGGGTGAAATATTAGTTACAGACATTACAGACCCAGACTGGGAGCCCATCATGAAAAAGGCTGCAGGCATCGTAACCAACAGGGGGGGCAGAACCGCCCATGCGGCCATAGTGGCCAGGGAGCTAGGCATACCTGCAGTGGTGGGCACTCACAAAGCTACCGAAATACTCAAAACTGGTATGGAAGTAACCCTTTCCTGCGCCGAGGGTGAAGTAGGTTACATATACGAAGGACTTATTCCCTACGAAGTAGAGGAGATAAACCTTCAGGAAATCCCTAAAACCAAGACAAAGATAATGATGAACGTGGGTAATCCAGAATCCGCCTTTAAGTACTCTTCAATACCCAACGACGGTGTAGGATTGGCAAGGGAGGAGTTTATAATAGCCAACTACATAAAAATTCACCCTCTTGCCCTTTTACACTACGAGGACATAAAAAGGCTCTACGAGGATTTAAAAGCCCAAGCTCTTCTTGACGATAAGGGTAATGTAAGCATGGCAGTCATATACAGGTTTTCAAAGCCACCACTTTCAGAAAAGCTTGCAAAGGGCAAAGACAAAAAGCAGATAAACCTTCAGAGGCTCATAGAGGAAATAGAAAATCTCACCTTTGGTTACGAAGATAAGGCTCAATACTTTGTTAAAAAACTGTCTTACGGCATTGCCAAAATATCCTCCGCCTTCTATCCAAACCCTGTGATTGTCAGGTTCTCCGACTTTAAGTCTAACGAGTACAAGGGTCTAATAGGCGGAGAGCTTTTTGAGCCAGAGGAAGAAAATCCAATGCTTGGTTGGAGAGGTGCTTCAAGATATTATTCCGAGGTTTACAAGCCCGCTTTTGGGCTTGAGTGCCAGGCCATCTTGAGGGTAAGGAACAAAATGGGCTTGACAAACACAAAGGTTATGATACCATTTTGTAGAACACCCGAAGAGGGGGAAAGGGTGCTACAGGTAATGGAAGAATACGGACTAAGAAAGGGTGAAAACGGATTAGAAGTCTATGTTATGGCGGAGCTTCCCAGCAATGTAATCCTCGCGGATAGATTCTCAGAAATATTTGACGGCTTTTCCATAGGCTCGAATGACCTCACTCAACTTACCCTTGGCATAGACAGAGATTCTGGACTTGTGGCACATCTTTACGATGAAAGAAATGAGGCTGTCAAAAGGTTTATAGCTCACCTTATACATGTTGCGAAAGAAAAGGGCAAAAAGGTGGGTATATGCGGTCAAGGACCATCAGACTTCCCAGACTTTGCGGTATTCCTGGTAGAACAGGGTATAGATAGCATGTCCCTTAACCCCGATTCTGTACTTAAGACCACGCTTGTAGTGGCGGAGGCAGAAAGTAAAATAGGGGAGGTGGTTAAATGAAATCAGTCTTTGATATTCCACTACTTTCCAAAAAGACAAAAAGTGTTATAGGTCTTCAAATTAACGACAAGGTCATCAGGCTTTTAGAGTTAGGTAGAGACAAAAGGTTAATAGGGAGCCCTATTGAAGCGGATGCGGAGGGTAAGGATAAGGCAAGCCTTTTAAAGGAACTTGTTCAATCTTACGGACTTCACGGAAAGGCGGTATCCGCCTGCGTGCCTGTTAACGATGGTCTTTTGAAGTTTTACAAGTATCCCACTGCTATGAGCAGGAAGGACCTAATGAGCGCAATAGAGTGGTCTATAAAAAGAGAGCTCTCCGCCATGAAGGAAGAAACCTACTATGACTATTTTGTTCTGGAGCCAAGGCCAGAGGATAAGCAGTTGGGGGTGGTATTGGTCCTTTCCCGTAAGGAAACAGTGGAAAACCTTAGAGGCATAATAGAGAGTGCTGGACTAAAACTTCACACTTTAGACTACGAGGTAGTTGCCATAGTTAATTACGGATTGTATCACAGATTGCCCATACCCTTTACCATACTGTATGTAGATTACAGTTACTCCATCCTTGTTACCTATTCGCCTACTAACCTAAACTACTATGTAACTTATTGGAGCTACAAAGGGTTTCTTAAAAGCGGTGATGAGGAATCTTTGGAAAGCTTTTTCGCAGAAATAAGGAACATAGTGGTTCTGAATGACCTTTCCAGCATGTACGTAGCTGGTCCCATACTTATGGAGGAGGAAATGTTAACCAAAATAATGGAAAACCTTCCCATACTTGGTTTGTTAGACCTTGAGGGAGTTAAGCCAAACTTCTTTATTCCGTATATTCCGTATATATTAAGTATTAGGGGGATGGAAGAATGATAAAGATAAATTTGGCAAGGGTAAGGAAGGGAAAGCCTGAGGGAGTTCACGCGGGCATACCCGCAGTACCAAAGATTGAAATAAAGGAGCTGTTCAAGGTCGGTGGTGAATACTATGCGGGGCTACTTTTGTGGTTGGTTTTTGTTGGTATGTTAGGATACTACTGGAAGGCTACCAGTGATATAAAAGCTCTAAAAGAAGAGGTGAATAGGCTAAAGGTGGAGAAAACAAGGCTTCAAGGACAAGCACAGAGATTCATGGAGGAAAAGAATAGAATTGAAAAGAATATAGCCAGATTGAGAGAAGAAATTCAAGACATAGATACGAGCAAGGATATTATAACCACTTTAAAAGCTTATTATGAGCCTTTTAATTCTAGCTTATCCTTTTACACCTCATATGTTCCGAGAACTTCATGGATAAGCTCCTACAAGCAAACCTTTGATATAAGTCAAGGACTTCTCAAGGTAGAGTTGGAAATAAACTCCTTAGATTACAGGAGTCTTAGCCTTTATGGAAATACGCTTAGTAGAGGCTCTCAGAAGGTTTTGCTCACACAGGTCGAAAGAAAGGTAAATGCTCACGGTTTTGAATACTACAGTGCAAAGCTGACGACGGAAAGACAATTAAGGTAGGAGGGAAGCATGGAAAGGCTCATAGAGCAACTCAGATCATTGCCTCCCTGGCAGAGATTTCTAATTCTTCTGATAGCTCCTATAGGTTTGTCTGCGTATGTGTGGTTTACAATGTTGTCTCCGTTGTTGGATGAAAGGAACAAGTTACAGACAGATGTCAGAAACTTGAAGGGGGAAATAGAAAGAATAAAAGCGAGCACAAGCCCCGATATTCTGGAGAAACTGAGAAAACAGGAAGAGAGCTTAAATCAAGAGTACTCAAAAAAATACGCTGAATTGACAAGCATTGTGGGTGAAATCCCAACAGAAAAGGACATGGGAAAGGTCCTGGAAAACATCGGGTCAATAGCCAGAAAAAATGGAATAGTGATAACCGGCATGCAGATGGGCAATGTGGAAAAGGTTAAATACCAGCTAATAGAAAAGGAAGGTAGGAAGATAATTAAGGAATTGTCAGAGCAAAAGGAAAATCAACAAGCACAGCAAGCACAGCAACCCCAAACACAGCAACAGCAAGTAAAGGCACCGCAAGAAAAACAGCAAACTGTAGACTTTCTCAAGAGTGAGCTAAAATTATCCCTTCTTGGGGGTTATGAAAACATCAGGGGTTTTATGGAAGACCTCAGGAAAAGGGGTGTCATATCTTATCCTCGCGAGGTAAATCTCAGTGGGCAAAGTAGCAGGATAAAGGCAGATGTAAGCCTTTATCTAATCATGAAAGAGGGAGGTGAACCATGAAACTGTTGATTCTTATGCTAATTTCTTCTGCAGGGTTTGCCCTGGCACAGGAACCCTTCAAAAGCTTAGAGGGAACTGCGGGCTATATAGTTATAGAAAGAGGAGGTAGGATTGAAAATTACCTGGTAGTGGAAGAAAAGGATGGTTCTGTGAGGACCATAAAAGTAGACAAAAACCCAGCCAGATTTATGAAAAAAACCGAAGAAAAAGGGAGGAAAGGAAATGATGGGTAGAATTCTTTCGTCCTTATTGGTTTTTACACTTCTTCTTTTCTCCTACGGTTATAGTCAGAGTATTAGAGAATTAAGGTTTGAAAACGTAAAGCTCGAGACAGTCCTCAAGGCTCTGTCCGAAGTTTCCGGCATTAGCGTAGTCTTTGACCCAGCCGTATCCCAAGAGCTACAAAAAACTGTAAACGTTGCCATATATAGACCTGTGCCTGTTGGTGAGGCTCTGAACATAATACTCAAGACCCACGGACTTATAGCTGTTCCGGCGGACACTAAGGTTTATAGAATAACAAGGGCTGGAGAACTGACCTTTGACACTGCGGGTTATACAGAAGCTCAGCTTAACGAACTTATAAACCTTCTAAAGGCAAGAGTAAGCCCGTCTGCAGAGATAGTAATAGATAGGACTCTTGGCAAAGTCTTCGTAAGGGATGAAATTTCAAGGATAGAACAGCTAAGGAAGCTATCCAAAGACATACAAAGGGCAACACTCAGGGCTGAAGTTAAGGAGGAATATGTAAGCAAGGTATTTTACATAAGAAAGGACATATCCTACAAGGATATAGCAAAGGCAATAATGGAACTCAACATAAAGGACATGGTGGTTACAGAATCACCAGAGTTTAACGCTCTAATAGTTTCCGCAAAAAAGACTGACCTTGAAAGGGTAGAAAAGGCTCTTGAAAAGTACATAAGGACAACAACCGTAGAAAAACCCATACTAACTAAGACTTTGTATGTTAAGTATGTTCCTGCAGAGGAGTTTAGAAAGCTCATACAGCCTATGCTGTCAGAAGCTGGCGAGGTATATGTGCTTGGTGTTGGTGTGACCACTACAGCAGCAGAGGAGAGAGAACTTAGAGACATCCAACAAAGAGTTCAAGCTCTATCTGAAAGACTAAGGGACGCACCCCAAGAAGAAAGAACTCTTATACAACAGCAGATTCAACAACTCCAACAAAGACAACAGGACATACAAAGGGTAATACAAGCACCTCCAACACAGAGGGGAGATAGTGTTTCTGCCACAGGCTTTCCAACCGCGAGGGAAGGTTTGCTCGGTCCTGAGTTTAGGAAAGAAAAAAGCGCAAGGGTTATATTCCAGAATGCGGTCATAGTAAGGGACTATGCGGATGTTGTTTACAGAATAATGGAAAGGTACAAGGATATAGTCTCCGAACAGCCAATTCAGGTAAAAATAGAGGCAAGGATTGTAGAGCTATCTAACAGCGCAATAAGAGAACTTGGTATAAACTGGAACGCCCTCCTGTCACAAGCGAGGGTGCCGCAGTTTTGGAGCGGAGGGGGTGGCTCAAACTTGGGTATGGGTGTACCACCTACACCAGGAACGCTATTTGGAGTACCTTCTTACTTGGCTCCCGGTCTTTCAGCTACTCCTGGAGGCATACTTACCTTTACCTTTCAAAGAGGTATACTCAACGCCTTAAACATCAGATTGTCCGCTTTTGAGCAGGTTGGCAAAGCCAAAAGTCTTGCAAAGCCTGTAGTCGTTACATTGAACGGAGAACCTGCATCAATCCAAAGTGTGCTGGAATTTCCCATAAGAAGAGTTACAACAGTGCCTGGTGGCACAACCACCATATCTATAGATTACAAGCTGATTCCAATACATTTAACGGTCACG
>JANWWY010000032.1 GCA_025057455.1 Aquificaceae bacterium | reverse complement strand
CTCAGGGCTTGCCAGCGACATACCCACAGAAGTAGAAAAGGCAAAAGTAGCCATAAGATACGGTGCGGACACCATAATGGACCTTTCTACGGGCGAAGCCATTAGAGAAACTAGGGAAGCCATAATAGGAGTAAGCACAGTTCCTGTAGGTACCGTCCCCATCTACGAAGCACTCAGAAGGGCAAAGGGACAGGTAAAGAACATGACGGTGGACCTAATACTGGATGTTATAGAAGAGCAAGCACAACAAGGCGTTTCTTACATGACTATACACGCAGGTGTTCTTAGGGAATTCTTGCCTATGGTTCAGCACAGAGTTATGGGTATAGTATCCCGTGGTGGTGCCATAATGGCCCAGTGGATGATGGAGCATGGCAAACAAAATCCCCTCTACGAACACTTTGACAAAATATGCGAAATATTCAAAAAGTACGACGTGAGCTTCTCTCTTGGTGATGGTCTTAGACCTGGAGCCATTGCGGATGCCTCCGATGAGGCACAGCTGGCAGAGCTAAAAGTTTTGGGCGAGCTAACGGAGAGAGCTTGGAGGCACGATGTGCAGGTTATGGTAGAAGGTCCGGGGCATGTTCCTATGGACCAGATTGAGTTTAACATGAAAATTCAACAAAAGATTTGCCATGAAGCACCCTTCTACGTGCTTGGTCCTTTGGTCATAGATGTAGCCCCCGGCTATGACCACATAGCCTCCGCCATAGGTGCGGCCATGGCTGGTTGGTATGGTGCTGCTATGCTGTGCTACGTGACTCCAAAAGAGCACCTTGGACTTCCCAACATAGAAGATGTTAAGCAAGGGGTTATAGCTTACAAGATTGCCGCACACGCTGCGGACGTTGCCAAAAACTGGCCTGGTGCCAGAGAGTGGGACTTGGAAATGTCAAAGGCTCGCTTTGCCTTTGACTGGAACAGGCAGTTTGAGCTTGCCATAGACCCAGAAACCGCAAGAGCCTATCACGACGAAACTCTACCTCAAGAAGGTTACAAAACTGCAAAATTCTGCTCCATGTGCGGTCCCGAGTTCTGTGCCTACAAAATATCCCAGAATGTTTCCTCCAAGATGGAGGAAGTTCTCCAGCTTGAAAACTGGATAGCACCATAATGCCTGCGGGGCTTTGCCCCGCCTTAACCGAATCTTAACCAAACCTTAAAGAAATCTTAACCTTTTCTTCTTATCCTTTAAAGCATGAAGCTTTTTATCTTGGAACTCCACGATGTATGTCCTTACTATAAAGTGGAGTTTTTGAGTGCTTTGGAGCTCTTGGAGGAGGTGGGTTTGGATAGATTCTCCCTTTTGGTGGTGCCCCACTTTTGGGAAAGGGCACCGCTGGGGGAGGACAAGGAATTTCTATCCCTTGTAAAAGGCACCGAGGGGGAGATAATCCTTCACGGCTACACCCATAAGGGAAAAAAAAGAATTCAAGACATGTTCTGGACGGATGGGGAGGGAGAGTTTGGGGGGATTGGCCTGCAAGAAACTTACGAGCGTATACAGGCTGGTCTTGACCTTATGGAATACTTAGGCTTTGAAGTAGAGTTTTTTGTCCCTCCAGCATGGATAGGAAACCCCTACCTTGAGGATGTTCTATACTCTTTGGGTTTTAGGGCTGTTGCCTACAGGTGGCACATAAAAGACCTTGTAGGTGGAACCGTCGTAAAGTCTCCTGTTCTAACCTTCAGCAACAGACATGTACTCTCTTGGCTCAGTCTTAAGCTTCTCCCTGAGCTGGAGAGAATTTACAGCAAACAAACACTCCTGAGGATTGCCCTTCACATGGCAGACTTCAGGGACGAGAGGAAGGTAAACCTATGGAGGTATATACTCAAGGAAATAAAGGACGTCAGGAGGTGGACGAGCTATGGGAAACTTTTTGGCAAAGGCGGACCTTCATCTTCACTCGAAGGCTTCCAACCTGCCGGGTGGTTGGTTCAGTAGGCTTGTAGGTTGTCCTGAGAGTTTTACAGAACCTATGGAAATATACAAAAGGCTCAAAGAGAGGGGTATGAGTTTTGTTACCATAACAGACCACAACACCATCAGCGGTGTTCTGGAGATAGCACACTTGCCAGAGGTTTTTATAAGCTGTGAGTACACAGTGGATGTGCCAGAGGAAAAAGGCAAAGTGCACGTGCTCGTGTACGGTCTTGATGAAAAGCACCACCAAGACCTTATAAAACTTAGGGAAAACATCTACGAGTTTGTAAAGTATCTAAAACTAAATAGACTAGCCCACTCTTTGGCTCATCCCCTCTACTCTGTGCAAGGCACGCAGGTTAGCAAAAGGTTGGTGGAGAAACTGGTTCTTCTCTTTGACAATTGGGAGGTTATAAACGGGACAAGAGGGGATGGTGTCAGATATATAGAAGAGTCCATAGCGAGGTTGTATGATGGCTGGGAAAAAATCCACATGCTATCAGAAAAATACAAAATAGAGCATCAAAGAATCAGGGAGAGAATAACCTTTACCGCAGGTTCTGACGACCACGGTGGTTTGGATGTTGGGAGAACCTGGACTGGTGTTGAAGGAGCCAAAACCAGGGAAGAATTTCTCAAGGGTCTGTGGGAGGGTAAAACTCAGGTGGGCACTGAAGACCTGGGTGATAAAAGGCTTCTTAACATGGTCTGCAGGGTAGGGTATGACTTTCTCAGAAGTAAGAACCACATACCTCAGGAGATAAAACCCATAACCGATTACATATTTATGCACTCGGACAATCCAATGATAGGCTTTATGCTCAGGAATTTTTTGGGTGTAAGGGCAGAGAGGCAGGACCTTCTAAAGGAATTGGTAAGCATTTTGCCCTCCATAGTTCTGGAAAGGTTCTTAAAAAGCCCCTCACCGCAAACTCTCGGGGAGCTTTGCCTGTCCCTCATGGCTCATGGCTTCCCCGCCTTTTTAAAATACGCACAAAGGAGGGAAGAGAACAAAATAAAGGCACTTGGCAGGGAGTTTGGTATAGTAAACGGAAAGCCACCAAAAATAGCTTACATAACCGACACCTACCACCATATAAACGGCGTTGCAAGAAGTGCTAAACTCATAAGGCAGATAGCGGTAGAGGAAGACCTCCCCTTTACCGTAGTGGTTTCCAATTCCGCAGTTGTGGAAGAGGAAAACATGATAAATCTTAAGCCCTTAGTAGAAGTGCCAACGCCCTTTTACGAAGAGTTAAAGATGGGTCTTCCTAACTTCTTGCAGTTCATGGACCTTTTGGAGAAGGAAGGATTTACACAGGTTCATCTGGCAACGCCTGGACCGCTGGGACTACTTGGACTATTAGCCGCTAAGATTTTAGGATTGAGAGTTACCTTTGCCTTTCATACGGACATTCCCACCTACGCAAGAACCTACACGGGGGATGAACAATTGGAAGACCTTCTCTGGAAGGCTTTTGTTTTTATAGGGAACATCTCTGATAGGTTTTTTGTGCCTTCTGATTACTACCGTAGGATTTTTGTAAACAAGGGCTTGAACTATGGCAAGATAAGCCTCTTTAGGCGCGGAGTAGATACGGAGCTGTTTTCACCGTACAAGAAGGAAGAGAACTTTTGGGCTAAAAGGTTTGGGCTTAAAAAGCATCAAAAGGTTATCCTCTACGTAGGGCGCGTTTCTAAGGAAAAGGGTCTTGACAACTTCCTTTACGTGGCAAGATGCTTTCCTGAGGACATGTTCGTAATAGTGGGTGATGGCCCTTACAGAGCCCATGTAGAGGCTCAAAAGCCCAAGAACGTGCATCTCGTTGGTTACATGGTGGGTGAAGAGCTTGCAAAGGCGTACGCAAGCTCTGACATTTTCCTTTTCCCCTCGGAAACAGAAACTTACGGGCAGGTGGTGCTGGAAGCCATGGCAAGCGGTCTTCCAGTCATAGTAAGCTCGAAGGGTGCAGCCCACGAACATGTAGAAGAGGGGGTAAATGGGTTTATAGCAACAAAGCCCGAGGAGTTTGTTGAGAAACTCGCCTTACTTCTCTCCAACGAGAGCCTGCGTAGAAATATGTCCCAGGAAGCTGTACATAAGGCAAAAGGTCTTGACATGAGAAGGAGTTATGTAGATTATATGCTTGCAATAGCAGGTCTTGGGAGGATAATGCATGAAGTTGGTTGATGTCACCCCCTACTTTCACAGTAGGAGTGGTGGTATAAGGAGATACCTTCTAGAAAAGGTTAAATTTTTGCAGGGGAGGAGCATAGAGCACGTGCTTATCATACCAGGAAAGGAGAGGAAAACCTATTACATTGAATCCACGCGTGTGTACGAACTTCCATCCTTCCCACTTCCTCTTACTGGAGGATACAGGTTTTTTTCTTCCCTTTCAGAGATAAGGGAAATACTCAAAGAAGAAGAGCCAGATATTGTAGAACTGGGTGGAACATACCAGCCAATAAACCATCTAAAGTCAGAAAACTATGTACTTAGTGTCTTCTACCACGCGGATGTAAGAACTGAGCTTTCCCTTTTGCCAGCACCTGAAAGGTTCAAAAGGGTAATCCTTGAACGTACCATCAAAAGAAAGTTATCAAAAGCGGACATAGTACTTACGCCATCCAAAAGGCAAGAGGATTTTCTAAGGGGGTATGGGCTAAACAATGTAATCACCATAAACCTTGGTGTTGATACGGATGTTTTCAATACTTCCGCCAGAGACCCTTACTTTGATAGGTCTTTGGGTATAAACCAGGGCAAGTTCAAGCTGGTTTATGTAGGTAGGCTCTCTCCCGACAAGAACATAGACCTACTTCTTGAAGTATTCCAGTATTTGGATCCTACGCTCTTTCACCTAATAGTGGTGGGTGACGGACCTTACAGGAAGAAGGTGGAAAAGTTGTCTCAAAAACTTCCCAATATGACTTACTTGGGGTACGTTCAAAGAGCAGAAGATTTGGCAAGGATATATGCGAGCTGTGACATTTTTGTAAGCACATCCTGGGGGGAAACCTATGGTCTTTCTTTCCTTGAAGCCCAAGCTTGTGGGTGCATTCTGGTTGCCTACGATATGGAGCTGGAAACGCAACCTTTCAAAGAGTTTTTGGTTAAAGAGCTGTCCCCTCAATCCTTCTACGAGGCTATAATAAACGCATGCAATCATGTAAGCCTCAAAAACAGAGAAAAAATTAGCCATTACATACTGGACAACTTTTCGTGGAAGGTAACCTTTGAAAAGCTCCTTGAGGTTTACCGTGGAGTTCTTGCTGAGGTATAAGGAGTTTGTAAGCCCATCCCAAGCCCTCTATTACAGTTTAAAGCTTCTTATGTACAGTGTTATATTCTTAGGTCTTTTCCTGCTCATAGGTGAAATCTTTTCTACTAAGCTAACCTTTGACGGTCTGGTAAAAAAGCTTACAGTGAGAATATTGGAATTGGTTATTCTTTACGAAATATTCAGGGCTGTGCTTAGTATTTTTGAGTATCACAGAGTAAAACTTACCTTCTTGGTAGATGCCTCCATATCCTTCATGTTAAGGGAGCTCATAATAGCGGTTTACTCTGGCAGGTTGGACATTAACCTTTCTATCTCTGTGGGTGTTATACTCTTTATTCTTGCCCTCTTAAGGATAACAGTGGTCAGATTTTCTCCCTCCGTGGAGAGGATATCATCTTAACAAAATCTTAACATTTCTCCTTTAAACTATTCTATATGAAGGAGAGGATAGAAGCTCTTATACAAGAGATTGAGAAGGAAAAAGGCTGTTACAAGAAGTTTATAAAAAAGGGCGAGAAGATGAGGAAGAGGGAAAGGGATACCTTCCTCACGGAAAAGGATAGAACCATACTTATTGAGTCCTTTGTTGTTGGTGGACTCTTGGAAAACCTAATAACTAAGGCTATTAACAGAATCTTTTAAAAAAGCCTTTGTATGCTTGATATGACTTGCTTATAGTCTCCAGAAATCCTTAATCTTCCTTCAAGCACATACCTGACTATCTTTGAAGGCTTTTCCACAAGCCTCAAAAGGTCTCTATAGCCGACGGTTATTCTGTTTTCTACAGCTGGCGGTTTTTCCTTGTAGACTATGCCCTCTGAGCTTATCAGGAAGGCTACACTTTGAGCATTAGGAAGCTCTACCAAGAGCAAAACAGGATGTTGAAGGCTCTTTAAAGCCTCTCCGTGAGTTTCCTGTATATGATGAGCTAAAAGCTTTAGCTCCCTTATGTAGTCTTCAGTACTCACTTTCGATGTGGATAACCCTTTCATCTTTTGAGAGCCTCATTATGATTTCTTCCAAGACTTCAAAGGCTTTTTCTTCGGTAGAGTATATGCCCAAAACGGCAGGAAGGAGAGGCTGGCTCATGTATGCAACAACCTTATAAACCAGCCTCTTTTTTCCCTCTATTTCTATTTTTGCCTCTTCCACAGACAGAGATATTACATGCAGGGTGTTAAGATAACGCCCGCTCCTAGTTCTTAGGAAGTTCATCCTTCTTCCTTTTTCTCCTCTTCCTTTAGAGCCTTCTTTGCGCCCTCTACTGCACCCTCAACGGAAAATCTAACCACCTTTAGAGCTTTCTCTCCTATCTCCGCTGCGGTTTTTACTATCTCTTTGCTCACATCCATAACCTTTGAGAGGGCTTCCGCGGGTAGTTCCTTGATGCCCTTTTCCTCTTCTGCTTTGCCCAGCTTCTTCTTGAGCTCTTCCAGCTCTGCCTTAATCCTCTCCAGCTCCTGGGCAAGGTCTTTCTTTTCTTCCATGGCTACTACCTCCTTTTTGGTTTTTGTAAAGAGTATAATCCCAACAGCACCGTAGTGCCGTTGTTTACAAGAGTAGAAACAGAAGGACCAATAATACCAAGAACAGAACCTACGAGCCCCAGCGTATTAATCATGCTATTAAGTTTATAGGCTGTCCTTAATTTCCTTATGGTGCTTTCCGCTATATCAACTACATCCACCAAGTGCCACAGACTGTCGCCTATGACAACATCAGCCACCTCTATGGCTATGTCTGTTCCGCTCCTGAGGGATATACCCACGTCAGAGGAGGAAATGGCTGGAGAATCGTTTACACCATCTCCTACGAAGGCTACAACCCTTCCTTGTTTTTTCAGGTTTTCTACCACCTTTGCCTTCTCGGCGGGGAAGACCCTTGCGTAAAACTCATCAATACCCAGCTGTTTGGCCATGTACTTGGCTATGCCTTCATTGTCTCCGGTGCAGAGTATTACCCTTTTACCCCTTTTCTTTAGCTCCGCTACCACATCTTTTGCCTCCTCCCTAAGGGGGTCTCTAAAGGTTAGAAGACCTATAATCTTCCTTTCCTTTACCAAGTATAGAACTGATTTTGCCTCTGAATGAAAGTTGTCCACGAGTTCCCTCACTTCTGGTGGTATCTTTATTCTCTTTTTTTGCATAAAACGCGTGCTTCCCAACATAAACCTAGCTCCGTTTATATCACCCTCTATGCCAAGACCTATGTGATACTGGGAGTTTTCTCTAGGGAGTAGCTCAAGAGCTCTATCTTCCGCAAGCTTCACTATGGCTCTTGCGACAGGGTGGGTTATTCTTTGCTCCAAGGAGGCCGCATATAGCAGTGTTTCCTCCTCAGAAAACTCTAAACCTACTACATCCTCTATGCGTGGATGACCAATGGTGAGGGTTCCCGTCTTGTCCATTACAAAGGTATCTACTCTTGAGAGGGCTTCCAGCTTTCCTCCACTTTTTATAAGTATGCCGTATGTGGAGGCGTGTGCCACACTTGAGAGCACCGTGAGGGGAGTGGTCAGATGTATACCTGTATGATAGTCTATTATGAGGGTGGATGTGAGCCTACTCACCTGTCCACTCATTGCGTAAGACAAGAGCCCAAAGCCCAGCGTAGGTACAACGAGTTTGTTGGCTGTTTCCTCAGCCAGTTTCTGTATGTTTATTGGTTCTTTTATGCTTTCTTCTACTATCTTTGCTATCTTGGCCACTACAGTTTCCTCCCCAACCTCTTCAACCTTTATGTAAAGCTTTCCATCTTCAACAAAGGTTCCTGCAAAAACCTTATCCCCGGGCTTTTTATGAACCGGGTTGGATTCTCCAGTAAGAGAAGCCTGGTTTACGAGGGCATCACCTTCCTCTACCACACCGTCCGCTGGAATCTTTTCACCGGCATACACAGCTATCCTGTCACCCTTATTAAGGTCTATAGCTTTTACCTTTACCGCCTGACCGTCGCCAATAAGCAACCATGCGGTGTCCTCCTTGTAGGAAAAGAGCCTTTCAATCTTTTCGTAAGCCTTTTTTTCCACCCTTTCCGATAAGTAGTCACCCAGGGCTAAGAGGAATACCATGGTATGGGCAGACAGCGGACTGCCGGTAAGACTTGCCAGCACTATGGCAGAGGAATCAAGAAAATGCACATCAACCTTTTTTCTTCTAAGGGAACTCAAAGCCTTTTCTAAGATTGGTTTTGAAAGAAGCAAAGTCATGCCCGCAAGCAAGGGATTTGGTAGAGCGCTCCTAAAGAGGTAGGGGACAAAACCAAAAGTACTTAACAATAACCACTTGGAGGCGGAAGCCTCCTTTTTGTGAACCCTTGGCTTTTCCTTTGAAAGGTCCTCCAGAAAGATGTCCCTAGGCGTGTTTTCTATGTGACTGAGGAAACCAATAAGGTCGAAGCTTTTGGGGTCATATTCAAGGGTAAGCCTACCAGAAGCATTGGAATAGCTCACCCTATACACACCACCAAACCTGGAAAAGTAAGAGTGAAGAGTCTCCTCCGGGTGGTGTAGATATTTAAAGAGGTACGAGGTCAGCCTTATCCTTCCTAGGGACAGTTTTTCTATCTTATAGGTCATTATCCTTTGCTCTCTTCCTGTAGTTTAAGTTCAAGGGCCTTAACCATGGCCTCTATTTCCCTTTGAGTCTCCTCCAGCTTTCTCCTTTCCTTTGCCCTATCAAGCATGTAGAAGGCTAACACCCCAAGCCCAAAACCCAAGGCAAAGCTAAAGGGACCAGAACATATGGCTTTTCCGAGCAATGAAGTTATCTGGTTCATGTCCTTACCTCCTCATAGTCTTTCTTTTATTCTTTGAAGGATTTCTTGCTGTTTCTGAAGAATCTCCAACTTTTTCTCCACCTCCATTCTATACAGATGTTTTGCCTCTGAAACCACGTCCTCCCAGAATTCTTTGCCTTCTTCTAAGTTTCCCGTTAGCCACTGCTGGAAAGCTATAACTTCCTTTGTGGTGGAAACAATAAAGGGGCGTGCATCTCTCATAAGCTTGCTAAGTACCACAAAACCTGCAAGAGCACCAAAGCCATAAAGCATCATGTTGGTGGAAAGACAACCGCCTATCGTGCTGGGTATGTTTAAGTTAAACATGCCTAACCTCCTTACAGTTTACTCTTAAGATATGGAATTAAAAACATACTACACATAGCGAAGGAAATCAACCCCACATTCCAACCAAGAAGTGCCATGCTAAAACCCAGCTTTACGGCGGGATGTTTCAAAAAGGGCTGTATGTAGAAGTGTAAGTCCTCCCTCTCTAACTTTTTAGGTGCCTTCTCCTTTTTGAGGTTTTCTAAAAGATAGCTTACAAAGCTACCCTCCCTGAACCTTATTAAAAGTGTCCTTGTGTTTTCCTTGTATTCCACTCCCTCAACCCCCTCCATCCCACCCATACCACGCAGGAATAAGTTTCTCTCTTCTACGCTTGAAAAATAGAGCCTCGCTTCATTTCTTCTAAGGGAAACATATTCAACCATCCATTAGCATTATACATACAGAAGAGCAAAGAAATGTTAAGATTTGGTTAAGTTCAAGCCCTCGAGTAATTTTGTTCATTGATGAGTCTCTTGAGCTTCATGAAGAGCTGGTAAAGGGTAAGGGAGGTATTTTGCATCTCTCGCAGGAGTTCTTCATCGGGATTTTTTGTATCTATCCTCTTGCCAATTTCGTGGAATGTGCAGTGGACATCTTCTATCTGAAGTATCACCTCCTTTATATTCTCTGGAAACTCATCCAGCCTGGGCATTATATCCTGGTAGAAAGTTTGACCGAAGGCACAGCAGTTTTCCTTTATGTTTTTACAACATTCCTTATGATTAAAGTCCTGTCTTTTTTCTATGGCGGATTTAAGCCTCTTTATATAAATTTCGTGTTGAGCCAGGTAGAAATCTGTGTCTATAAGACTCATGGGCTTATATTATATGAGAAAACTGTTAAGATTTGGTTAAGATGTGTTTAATTTGCATTACGTAAACGGGTTTTAAACATGCGCTCAAATGTTATAAAATCTACCTATGCTAAAAATATCCGTGCCAGCAAGCACCAGCAACTTTGGCTCAGGTTTTGATGCCTTTGGTCTTGCCTTAGAACTCTATAACTACTTTTACGTGGATTTTTCGGAGGAATATAGGGTTTATGTAGAAGGTGAGGGTCAAAGCCTGCCAAAGGATGAGAGTAATCTGTTTGTAAGGGTGTATAAAAAGTCCTGTGAGCTTTTTGGCTTTCCTCAAAGACCTATTAGCGTCAGACAAATAAACCACGTTCCTACTGCGCGTGGGCTTGGTTCCTCTTCTACTGCCATAGTAGGTGGTATACTCGCCTTTGAGCGTCTACACGGTGTAAGTCTTAGCATGGATGAGAGGCTAAAAGTAGCCTTTGAGTTTGAGCCTCATCCCGATAACCTCTTGCCCGCCCTTTTGGGTGGCTTTGTAGTCTGTGCAAATTCGGAGGAAGGGGTCAAGTTTTTGAAGCTTGAGTTTCCCAGCGAGCTGAGAGTGGTGGTATGCATACCTGACTTTGAGCTTTCCACAGAAAAAGCAAGAGAAGTCTTAAAAAAGGAAGTGACCCTAAAAGATGCGGTTTACAACCTGCAGAGGTCTGCCCTTTTCGTCTCTGCGATAGTGTCCAAGAAGTTTGACCTTTTAAGGGAAGCGGTAAAAGATAAGCTCCATCAGCCTTATAGGTCTGGGCTGATTCCAGGTTTCTGGAAAGTAGTGGAAGAAGCCTACGCCTGTGGTGCCCTTGCGGTTTTTTTAAGTGGTGCGGGACCTACGGTAGCGAGCCTATGCTCGCAAAACTTTGAGACTGTGGGCGGGGCTATGGAAAGGGCCTTTGCAGAGGCTGGCGTAAGTTCAAGGTTTCTAATCCTCTCCGCCTCAAAAATGGGTGCCTCAGTAGAAGAATGAAAATACTGACCGTAGATGTAGGGAATAGCTCAGTAGACCTTTGCCTGTATGAAGAGGATTTCACCTACTTGGGGAAATTTAGCCATGCTGAGGTTCCAAAGGTAGAAGCAGACCTTGTTTTAGTCTCTTCGGTAAAGCCCTCCTTTGAGAAACACTTAAAATATACGTATTCAGATGCTCGCTTTTTCAAGTCTGAGGAAATTCCAGTAAGGACAGCCTTTGAAGGGAAGGAAAGGGTAGGGATAGACCGCTTGCTTAACATATACGGTGCACTTAGGCTCTATGGACAGAACTTGATGGTTGTTAGCGCCGGCACAGCTCTTGTGGTGGACTTGGTTATTGATGGTGTTTTTATGGGTGGTTTTATAGCTGTTGGTATAGGTTCTGGGCTTGACTGTCTCTACAGAAGGGCAGAGCTAATACCGGAGGTTAAACTAAGAGAGCTTAAGGTCAGCATTGGCACCAACACGGAGGAGGCTCTGTTGGGGGGTGCCATAAATCAGGCGGTTTATTTTTTACGGGGTTGTTTAAGTGCTTGGGAAAGGGAGTATGGAAAAGAGCTGAAAGTTGTCATAACTGGGGGTGATGGTTGGCTCCTTGAGCGTATGGGTGTTTACGACCCTCTGCTTATACACAAGGCTATGGTTTTTCTTGCAGGTTTCTGAAGTATTCCTTTACAAACTCCACTGCCTCCTCTTTTGTGCTGACCTTTCCCTCCAGCTGGGCATCCTCAAGAGCCTTCTTTATCTTTCCAACCAAAGGACCTGGACCAATGCCCAGCATCCGCATGATTTCCTCCCCATCCAAAAGCGGTTTTACCGATAGCTTGGAAAGCTTATCCCTTCTGTAGCTTACAAGGTCATGGATAGTTTCAAGAAGCCTCTTTATTTCTATTTCTTGGTCTCCACTTCCTAAGGCATCCGCTATAGCATGAAGAAAAAGGTGGGGGGCTATATCCTCGCACTCTTTCCAGAAGTTTGCCCTACCCCTGTCTGTAAGCTGACCCTTAGAGAGGGATTCTCTTAGATAAAAGGGTCTTAGATGCTCACGCACCATTTTTGAGATGAACTTCGTAGCCTCCTCACCCCAACGGTAGTGCTTTCCGTACTCCTTTACAAGCTCTGCACCAAGCTTATCGTGGTTGTAAAAAGTAACCTTCCCTTCTCTTATCTCAAAGGTATGAGGTTTGGCAAGGTCATGAAAAAGTGCGGATAGCTTTAAGAGCTCCATATCTGAGAATTCACCGTATACTTCCATCTTTCCAAGGTTTTCCAAAAGCTCCGCAGGTAGGTATCGGTCTCTTTCCTCTATTACCAACTCTAAGGCTTCAAGGACTTTGAAAACATGTTCTTCAAGGGCATAGATGTGATGTTCTCTCTGGCCTTTTACTTCCTTCCACCTGGCTGTGTCGGGAAAAAGAACCTGAAGAACACCATGCTTGTATAAGTCTCTCAAAACCTTACTACTTTCCGTATGCCTGAGTATTTTGAAAAGCTCAAGGGTTATTCTCTCTTGTGGTGACTTCTTTAAAAGGTGTGCCTTTTTCTCTACAAAATGATAAAAATCCTCTGTAAGCTGTAGACCTTTTTCTACCGCAAGACGAAAGCCTCTTAGAATTCTAACGGGGTCTTCCTCAAGGTTGTCTAAAGAAACAGGTCTTAACAGTCCTTGTTCTAAGTCTTCCATACCGTGAGCTGGGTCGTAGATAAGAGTTTGCTTTGCTCCTATGCTCAATACATCGTCAATGCTTACAGCCATGGCGTTAGCGGTAAAGTCCCTCGATAGTAAGTCCTCCACAAGAGCCTTTTCTAAATTCTTTCCCTTTATCTGAGCAAAGTCAAAACGGTACTTATATGGGGGAAGTCTTAAAACTACGGTGGCTATGGTAGGTCTTTTTATAAAAATACCCTTTTTCTCAAACTCAAAGTAAGAAGCACCTATCCTTTCCGCAAGCTTTTTTGCTACTTCCCTTGGGTCGCAGTCCACAAGAAGGTCTACATCTATGTGATAGCCAACAGGCTCGCCCAGAAGCCTATCCCTTACCCATCCTCCTACGATAAAACAGTAAGCTTCCCTGGGCAAAACCTTGGCTATGTCGTCAAAGTAGGTCATGTAGAAGTTAAGACCGTGAGCGGTATGCTTTATACCCTTTTCGAAAAAGACTTCCATGTTCAGGGATTTTAACACAGTTTACTCTTAACAAAATCTTAACATAACCCATGTATATTTTAAGCGGAGAGGAGGATGCCATGTGGTTCTTCAAGGATAGGGAAGAGATGATGTCTTACGTTTTAGAGGGGCTTTCTGGGATGGGCGGTGAAATGCTAACAAAAACTGTAGGCAGGCTGTTTAACTCGGCTGACGATAAAGACTTTTTAATCAGACTAGAAACTTCTTTACAATATGCACTAGACCGTGCGGGACATATATTCATGGAACACCTCGGGAGGAAAAGGGCGGCAGAAGTGGAGGATAAGATTGACATAGATAGCAATACTCTCAACTTTTCTGTAGTATTCTGTCCGGCAAGGGAAACATTATTTGTAGAATGTGCAGGGGCTATATTCAGGCTAAGGCTGAAAGACTTGGATTTAGAGGTCCTGTTAAATTAGCGGAAGAACAAGATGCATGCAAATTCTATTTTGAGGGTGAAAAATGGATGTAATTGGCTATACCTTTTACGAAGAAGAGTTAAATGAGATAACGAAAAAGCTTCAGGACTTTAAAAATGCCTTGTTGCTTGACCTGGTCGTCCTTATGGACGATGGTGGAAGGCCAATAAGCTACGCACCCTACACAGATACTCATAAACCCTTGGCTAATAGAGTAGCCGTTATAGGTGCTGCGGTAGTTGGTGCAGTAGACCAGCTTGAAAACATAATATCCTCCAAAAGAAACATGTTTTTTGCAGGCACAGAAAAAAACCTATACGTGCAAATGGTAAACCAGAGGTTTATCCTTTCCTCTGTGTTCTCTCACAGGGTTCTCCTGGGGAGCGTAAAGCTCATGAAGGAAAGGCTTTCGGGTGAATTGCGTCAACTTCTGGAAAGAGCTATAAACAGACACGAGAGTAAGGTTGTAAGATTTGAAGACCTTGTGCTATGAACCTGCGTATACTTTACCACGGTCTGGGAATGGCCGGCAAAACCACAAACCTCGAAAAGCTAAAGGAAATATACACTAACTATGTATACGATAGAATTCATCAATGTACACCCGAGGGAAGAACTGTATACCTGGACATGCTATCCCTTAACATAAAGACAAAAGCTGGCAACACAGATTTAAATGTAAGCCTTTTCACCACACCTGGACAAGAGAGATTTAGACTTCTTAGACGCTGGTTGTTTGGTAATGTTGATGGAGTAGCCTTTGTTGTTGATGCTACGAGAAGTTTATAGGAAAACCTCAAAGCTTACCACGAACTTATAGACTTTGGTCTTTCGCAGTTGCCTACGGTGGTTCAGTCCAACAAGATGGATGTGGAAGGAGCTATGCCCATAGGCTCTATCGTAGATGCCTTTCCTAACATTAAAGTTATAGAGGCTGTTGCAGTTAAAGGAATTGGAGTTGTGGAAACCTTCAAGCACATACTTAGGGAGGTTCTGAATGCAAGAGCTACTTCTCGCTAACTACAGCCTCAAGCTAAAACCTCTGTACGGTCCCTTCCATAGGGATATGGTCAATCTTTCTTGGCTCTTTGAGGCTGTGAGGAACTCCCTTAGGTCTGGCTATTTTATGTTCCAGTCGTTGGATGGTTTTAGTTTTCTACTGCTGTGTCTAATATTAAGTTTGTGAGATAACATTACCCCATGAAGAGAGATTGGAAGAATTATAACGAAGAACT
>JANWWY010000031.1 GCA_025057455.1 Aquificaceae bacterium | reverse complement strand
GTGTCCTATGGTTCCCACGTTCACGTGCTCCTTTTCCCTTACAAACTTCTCCTTTGCCATCGCTTTACCTCCTTATTTTGCTACTGCGGTGCGTTCCCCTATGATTTGTTCCGCTATGCTCTGGGGAACCTCTTCGTAATGTGAAAATTTCATTATAAAGGTTCCTCTTCCCTGTGTCAAGCTCCTGAGTGTGGTGGCATATCCAAACATCTCAGCCAGAGGCACATATGCCCTTATAGCTGTTATTATGCCCTTGTTTTCTATACCTGTAATCTTACCCCTTCTTGAGTTCAAGTCTCCTATCACATCACCCACGTAATCCTCTGGCGTTTCCACCTCTACTTCCATGATGGGCTCAAGAAGCACAAGCCCAGCCTTCTTGGCAGCTTCCTTAAAGGCAAGAGAGCCTGCTATTTTAAAGGCCATCTCCGAGGAGTCTACTTCGTGGTAGGAACCATCAAAGAGCTTTACCTTTACATCCACCACAGGATAACCAGCCAGAACACCATTTTGCATGGCTTCCTTAACACCCTCTTCTACGGGTGGTATAAACTCCTTAGGTATGACGCCACCCACTATGGCGTTTTCAAACACAAAACCTTGACCCCTCTCTAAAGGCTCTATTTCAATGACCACGTGTCCATACTGACCTCTACCACCTGTTTGACGTATGAATTTACCCTCCGCAACAGCTTTACCCTTTATGGTCTCCTTATAGGCAACCTGAGGTTTGCCCACGTTTACCTCAATACCATACTCACGCTTCATCCTGTCTACGATAATCTCAAGATGAAGCTCTCCCATACCATGTATGAGAGTTTGACCCGTCTCTGGGTCTGTGCTTGCCTTAAAGGTAGGGTCTTCCTTCATAAACTTGTTTAGAACCTGAGAAAGCTTTTCCTGGTCTTTCTTTGTCTTTGGTTCTATTGCCATAGATATGACAGGTTCTGGGAATTCTAACTTTTCTAAAAGAATGGGATGTTTCTCATCGCTCAGGGTATCACCCGTTGTAGCATCCATACCAACTGCGGCGACTATTTCTCCAGCTGCAGCCTCTTGGATGTCCTCTCTGGAGTTTGCGTGCATAAGAAGAAGCCTTCCAACTCTTTCCTTTTTGTCCTTGGTTACGTTGTACACGTAAGAGCCCGCAGTCACCTTGCCAGAGAAGACCCTAAAGTAGGTAAGCTGACCTGCGTATGGGTCACTCATTACCTTGAACACGTAGGCGCAGAAGGGCTCTTCATCAAGGGGCTTTCTCTCTTCTTCCTGTCCTGTTTTGGGATTTATGCCATGTGCAGGGGGCACATCAAGGGGCGATGGCAGGTAGTCAAGCACAGCATCAAGTAGTGGCTGAATACCCTTATTCTTAAAGGCGGAGCCACAGAGTACAGGAACAAGCTCTTTGTTTATGGTAGCCTTTCTAAGCACCTTTTTAAGGTCTGCGGTGGATATCTCTTCACCCTCAAGGTATTTCATCATAAGCTCGTCATCCTTTTCTACGATAGTCTCCACCATCTTGGCGCGCCATTCCTGTGCCTTTTCCACGTAATCGGATGGCACATCCACTATCTCGTATCTAGCACCCAGGGTTTCTTCAAGCCATATAATGGCCTTCATCTCCATAAGGTCCACCACACCCTTAAACTGGTCTTCCGCACCTATGGGTATCTGGATGGCTACAGGCTTTATGCTAAGCTTTTTTCCAATCTCCTCAAAGACCCTATAGAAGTCTGCCCCAAGCCTATCCAGCTTGTTTATAAAAGCAATCCTTGGGACGCTGAACCTATCTGCCCATCTCCAATTAGCCTCGGACTGGGGTTGAACACCTTCCACTGCGGAGAAAATGAAAATAATTCCATCCAAAACCTTCATAGAACGGACAACTTCTACGGAAAAGTCTACGTGCCCGGGTGTATCTATAATGTTTATCTGATGGTCCTTCCAGTAGCAAGCGGTTGTAGCAGCTGTTATGGTTATACCCCTCTCCCTCTCTTGGGGCATCCAGTCCATGGTGGCTGCACCTTCGTGCACTTCACCTATCTTGTAGGTTTTACCCGTATAGTAGAGAATCCTCTCCGTGGTAGTCGTCTTTCCTGCGTCTATGTGGGCTACTATACCTATGTTTCTAAGTTTCTCTATTGGCACTGCTCTTGGCATGGCTTCCTCCTTACCATCTAAAGTGAGCGAAGACTTTGTTGGCCTCTGCCATCTTATGGGTGTCTTCTTTTTTCTTTATGGCACCACCCTTGTCCTGCAGAACATCCAACATCTCCGCCTTTAACCTTTCAACCATGGTGTAGCTACCTCTATGCTTTGACCTTTCTCTCGCAGCTTCCACAAGCCATTTAATGGCCAGGCTTATCTGTCTTCTTGGGGGAACCTCTACGGGCACCTGATAGGTGGCACCACCAACCCTCCTGGGGCGCACTTCAAACTCTGGCTTTAGCTTGTCTACAACTTTATGAAGCAGTTCTACAGGATGCATGTTAACTTCCTTGGCAGCGGATTCAAGGGCTGTGTAGACTATCCACTCCGCTACGGACTTTTTACCATCTTTCATAACCTTGTTTATGAGCTTATGAACCACAACATCGCCGTACTTTGGGTCTGGCAGTATTTCCCTTGGTGGAACCGCTCCTTTCCTTGGCATTACTTCTTACCTCCCTTTGCTTGTGCTTGCTGACCGGGCTTGGGTCTCTTGGCACCATACTTGGACCTTGACTGCTTTCTGTTGGCAACGCCTGCAGTGTCCAAAGCACCTCTAACCACCTTGTACCTAACACCAGGAAGGTCCTTAACCCTTCCACCTCTCACGAGCACTATGGAGTGTTCCTGAAGGTTGTGCCCTTCGCCCGGTATGTAAGAAGTCACCTCTATACCGTTGGACAGCCTAACCCTTGTAACCTTTCTGAGAGCGGAGTTAGGCTTTTTGGGGGTCACCGTATATACCCTTACGCAGACACCCCTTTTTTGGGGGTTGCCCTGCAAAGCTGGAGCTTTACTCTTTTTCTTCCTCTTTTCCCTACCTTGCTTTACAAGCTGGTTTATGGTAGGCATACTTTAAACCTCCTAAGCTAATTATTATAGCACATCCTTTAAGACTTTTGCCTTTTCCTCTTCCAGAACTTCCACCTCCGCATACTCCCACAGACCTGTGCCCGCTGGGATGAGGTTACCTATTATGACGTTTTCCTTTATGCCTCTGAGGTCATCCACCTTTCCTTCGCAGGCAGCGTCAGTTAACACCTTTGTGGTTTCCTGGAAGGATGCGGCTGATATCCAACTGCGAGAGGTTAGAGCAGCCTTTGATATGCTTACCAGTATTGGTTCCGCCTTGGGTATCTTTCCACCTTCCTC
This sequence comes from Aquificaceae bacterium, assembly GCA_025057455.1. Taxonomy (GTDB): domain Bacteria; phylum Aquificota; class Aquificia; order Aquificales; family Aquificaceae; genus Pampinifervens. Next base: position 12,328 of record JANWWY010000031.1, on the reverse strand, counting down.
CTTTATCCTATCTATCTCTTTCTGAAGCTCCTCGACTTCTACTTCCTCGTTAACCAAGAACCTGCTGTCTCCTGGGTCCACTATCCTCCTGCGCCTTAACATCTGACGGATGATAATCTCAAAGTGTTTATCGTTTATGTCCACACCCTGAAGCCTGTAGACCATTTGTACCTCTTTTAGGAGGAATTTTTGAAGCTCATCCACACCCTTTATCTTGAGTATCTCCTCTGGCACGGGAGTGCCATCGGTAATTGGGTCTCCTGCCCTTACTGAATCTCCGTTCTTTACCAGAAGATGCTTGCCCTTGGGAACAAAGTATTCTTTCTGAAGCCCAGTTTCTTTGTTGTATACGATAACCCTGTAACCTCTTCCCTTTATCCTTACCTGACCATCTATTTCCGCCTTTATGCTTTCTGTTATGCTTGCTCCCTTTTGCACGTACTGACCGTGGCTCACCAGTATGTACTCATCCTTCTTTATATCATACTTTTTGGTCTCTCCAGTCCTTGGATTAAAGACTATTACCTCGTCCGCATCTTCAAAGATACGAACCACACCGTCAATCTCTGTGAGTATGGCTGGATTTTTGGGACGTCTTGCCTCAAAGAGCTCCTCTACCCTTGGGAGACCACCCACTATGTCTCGCACCTTTGCCATTTCCTTGGGTATACGAGCCAGTATATCTCCAGGCTGAACGTAGTAATCCCTTACTACATAGTACTTATGTTGTATCTCCGCACCTTCGGACTCAGTGCATGTTGGGCAGACAAACCACTCAAAGCTCACCTTCTCCGCGGGTATGTTTATTATGGAGTTCACAGGAAGGTCGTAAGAGACCTCCCTTCCGTCTTCAGTGTGAACAACAATCTTGGGTGTGTGGAGCATAGCATCCTTTGGTCTTGTGAAGGATACTATGGTGGACGTTCTTCCCGTAAGAGGGTCTCTCTCTTCCTTTACGGTTATATCTAAGGCTATATCCTTAAACTCAACCCGTCCAGGTTCTTCCGCTATTATGAAAATGTTAAATGGGTCCCACTCTGCTAAGAGGGTGTTTTCTTTTACCTCTTTGCCCTCTTCCACCAGTATGCTGGCACCGTAGGGCACTGCATGACGTTCCACCATCCTTCCTTCCGCATCCAGAATACCTATGGCACCATCCTTGGATATGTTTATGCTTTTTCCTTCTCTGTTGGTTATGAGCTTTATGTTGTAATATTTGACTATGCCAGCCTTCTCGTTAAGGAGTTCGCCCCTTACCCTTTCTGCGACTGCCGCACCGCCTATGTGGAAGGTTCTCATGGTAAGCTGAGTTCCTGGCTCGCCTATAGATTGAGCCGCAATAATGCCAACCGCCTCACCTACATCCACAAGCTTTCTTTGCGATAGGTCCCATCCGTAGCACATGGCACATATACCATGTTGAGACTCACAGGTCAGTGGTGACCTAACCTTCACGCTTTCTATACCTGCATGCACTATTTTGTCCGCAAGCTCTTCGTCCACTATTTGGTTCCTGTTGGCTATTGTCTCGTTGGTGTAGGGGTCTACAATGTCTTCTGCCAGAGTTCTACCTATTATCCTGTCCTTGAGTGATACCTTTTCTTCCCCACCCTCTATTATAGCTTCCATCACTATGCCTTTGTATGTGCCACAATCCATTTCCGCTATGGTTATGTCTTGAGCAACATCCACCAACCTTCTTGTGAGGTATCCTGCAAAGGCTGTCTTGAGAGCTGTGTCTGCAAGACCTTTTCTTGCTCCGTAGGTAGATATGAAATATTCAAGCACGGAAAGACCTTCCCTAAAGTTGGAGACTATGGGAGTTTCTATAAACTCGCCCGTGTGCTTTGCCATAAGACCTCTCATGGCTGCGAGCTGTCTTATCTGGTCTTTGTTACCACGAGCTCCAGAGTTGGCCATCATGTATATGGGGTTAAATATGCCCGTGTAAACTTTGTCGCCCTCCTTTCTTGTACTCTTTTCTATTTCCTCAAACATAGCCTTTGAAACCTTGTCGGTAATTTCGGACCAAAGGTCTATTATTCTGTTGTATCTTTCTTTTGAGGTGATTATGCCATTTCTATGTAGCTCCGATATATCATCCGTTTGCTCAAAGGCTTGAAGGAGTACTTCTTTCTTAACCTTTGGAATTTGCAGGTCTTCTACGCCTATGGAGACTGCAGCCTTTGTGGCTATGCTAAAGCCTAAGTCCTTTAAATCGTCGAGAAACTTGGCGGTTTTCTCTGTGCCGTATCGGTTGTATACGTTGGCTATCAGCTTTGAAACCTTTTTCTTGTCCATGGGTTCGTTGACAAAGGGGTAGCCCTCTGGGAGTATGCTGTTGAAAAGAACTCTCCCGGGCGTAGTCTCTATAAGTTTTCCATCTTCAAGCCTTAGCTTGATGCGAGCGTGCATGTCCACCTTTTTGTTTTCGAGAGCAAGAAGAACTTCTTCCTTGCTGAAGAAGAGTTTGCCCTCGCCCTTGACGCCCGGCACCTCTTGAGTCATGTAGTAGACACCAAGAATCATGTCCTGGGAGGGCATAGTGATGGGTTTGCCGTGAGCGGGGGAGAGTATGTTTTGTGTAGAAAGCATGAGTATGTAGGCTTCAAGCTGTGCGGTTATGCCAAGGGGTACATGAACCGCCATTTGGTCTCCGTCAAAGTCCGCGTTAAAGGGAGGGCATACAAGAGGGTGAAGCTGTATTGCCTTTCCATCTACGAGGACGGGTTCAAAGGCTTGTATGGACATTCTGTGAAGCGTAGGAGCACGGTTTAGGAGCACGGGATGTTGCTTTACCACCTCTTCTAAGCACTCCCAAACCTCTGGTGTTTTTTGCTCCACCAGTTTTTTAGCATTCTTTATGGAGGTAGCGTAACCCTTTTCTTCTAACCTTCTGTAGACAAAGGGCTTGAAAAGCTCAAGAGCCATTATCCTTGGAAGACCGCACTGATGCATCTTAAGCTCAGGACCTACTACTATGACGCTACGGCCCGAGTAATCTACCCTTTTGCCAAGCAGGTTTTGTCTAAATCTTCCCTGCTTACCCCTCAGGTAGTCGGAAAGGGACTTTAGAGCTCTTCCGTTTTGGGTTACTACCCTTCCGCGCTTCCCGTTGTCTATAAGGGCTGAGACTACCTCCTGGAGCATTCTCTTTTCGTTCCTTATTATGATTTCTGGGGCGTCCAGCTCTATGAGCCTCTTTAGTCTGTTGTTCCTGTTAATTATTCTTCTGTAGAGGTCGTTAAGGTCAGAGGTTGCAAACCTTCCACCATCAAGGGCCACCAGAGGTCTCAGCTCTGGCGGAAGAACTGGAAGAACTTCCAATATCATCCACTCTGGTCTGTTTCCGCTCTTTATAAAGTCCTCCACAAGCTTGAGTATTCTTAGGACCTTCTTTACCTTTGATTCGGAAATTTCTTTTAAAACTGCATTCCTTATGTCAACCTTTATCTTTTCAAAGACTGGAAGGTCCTTCTTTTTCTGACGAACCCTTTCGTAATAGGCTTGGAGGGATTCCCTGCCCGTTTGAAAGCCCTCAAGAGCATCTTCTGACAGGCTTCCGTCCTGCACGTTTATGTATAACTCACCCAAAATTATCCTGTGGAGAACTTGCTCAAGAGTAGCGTCCTCTGGCAGTTTTACTTCTATGCCATAAAGCCTAAAATCTTCCGCCAGCACCTTAAGCATACGCTCGTACAGCTTTCTGTAGCGTTGGTATACCTCCTCCGACAGGTCTTCATATCCAAAGCTGTAAGGCTTTATCTCTTCTCTGAGCTTTTTGGCGTAGGTTTCCAAATCCAAGGAGGAGAGCACCTTCTTTATGATTTCCGCACCCATACCACCTTCGTACTTATGCTCGAGGTTTAAAGCAAACTGGGTGTTGTAGGTGTCCTCGTCCACTACGTGAAGCTTTACAAACTTTACGTTGCCCATATCGTCCTTGAGGGGGAGTGTATCCTCTTGCTGAGAAAAAGCTTTTTCTTCTTCTTCGTTCATGGGGTATTCAATCACCAAGTAGGATTCAAAGTATATGACCCTTTCTACATCCCTGACAGATAGGTTCATAAGGGTGGCTATCTTGGAGGGTGTGCTCTTTAAAAACCATATGTGGGCTACTGGTGCAGCCAGTTCAATGTGTCCGAACCTTTTACGCCTTACATAAGACTTTGTGACCTCTACACCGCACCTGTCGCATATAGTTCCTTCAAAACGTTTCCCCCTATACTTTCCGCATAAACACTCATAGTCCTTTATGGGTCCAAAAATCTTGGCGCAGAAAAGACCGTCCTTTTCAGGCTTATGGGTTCTGTAGTTTATGGTTTCTGGCTTTTTTACCTCCCCATAACTCCAGCTTCTTATTTCCTCTGGGGAGGCAAGCATAAGCTTTATCCTTTCAAAGGGTAGAAGACCCTTTCTCATGATTGTTCCTCCTCAACTTCTATCTGGTCACAGGGCATATTAGCCCCATTTTCACACCTTACATCCAAACCAAGGGCTTTAAGCTCACGCACCAAGACCCTGAAAGATTCAGGGATACCAGCCTGGTACATGTATTTGCCCTTGACTACAGACTCGTAAACCTTTGTCCTTCCCTCTATGTCGTCAGATTTGACTGTAAGCATCTCCTGCAGTGTATGCGCCGCTCCGTGAGCCTCGAGAGCCCAGACCTCCATCTCTCCGAGTCTCTGACCACCGAACTGGGCTCTTCCTCCCAGGGGTTGCTGTGTGACCAAGGAATATGGTCCTGTGCTCCTTGCGTGAATTTTGTCATCCACCATGTGTATGAGCTTCAGCATGTGCATGTAGCCTACAGTCACCCTCATGTCAAAAGGCTCACCTGTCCTACCATCGTATAGGATTGCTTTTCCATCTTCCGGCAATCCTGCTATCCTGAGGAGTTCCTTTATATGCTCTTCGCTGGCACCTTCAAAGGCTGGTGTCGCCATAGGTATGCCCCTATCCGCATAAAGGTTCATAACCTCCCAGAAATCCTCCTCTAGGCTTTGTAGAAACTGCTCCACATTCTTCTGATTTTCTCCCTCTACATCTCCCACCGCGTAAATTTCCTTAAGGAATTCTATAAGCTCCTGCTTTTCCGCACCGTCCTCTATTAGTTCCTTTAGTCTTTTGCCCAGTTCTCTGGAAGCCCATCCCAAATGTGTTTCCAATATTTGACCCACGTTCATACGCGAGGGGACACCCAGAGGGTTCAGGACTATGTCCACTGGCGTGCCATCTTCCAAGAAGGGCATGTCTTCCACTGGAAGCACCACAGATATAACACCTTTGTTTCCGTGGCGACCGGCCATTTTATCGCCTACCTTTATCTTCCTCTTCTGTGCTATGTATACCTTTACGAGGGTGTTTACACCAGGTGGAAGCTCGCTCTTTTTGCCTATAGACTCCATCTTATCCTCGTAGAGTTTTGAAAGCATGTCCACCTGGAAGCGTGTCCTTTCCCTTATCTCGTTTATCCTTTGGCATAACTCTGGGTCATCGAAGAGATTCTCAGGCCTAGTTATGATGTAGTTAAGAAGCACCTCAAAAACCTGCTCATCTACTACTGTGCCCGGTTTGTAGGTTTTTTTCTTTACGGTTATTTCCTTGTCCAGCTTCCTACCCAGTACAAGGCTCTTCACTACTTTGTTTCTTCCCTCCACCACCAGCTTCTTCCTCTTTTCCATCTCCTTTTCCAGTTCTTCTCTTTCCGTTCTCTCTACGTGTTCAACCAAATAGTTCTTTCTCTCGCCTACCTTTCTCACAAACACCTTCACATCTACAACCACACCTTCCACACCCGGTGGGCATCTGAGGGAAGAGTCTTTGACGTCCCTGGATTTTTCACCGAATATAGCCTGCAAAAGCTTTTCCTCAGGGGTAAGCTGTGCTTCTCCCTTTGGAGTCACCTTGCCCACAAGTATATCCCCTGGTTTTACATAGGTGCCCACCTTTACTATTCCAAACTCGTCAAGATGGGCCAATAACCTTTCTGGCACGCCCGGTATCTGCCGTGTGATTTCCTCATTTCCTATTTTGGTTTCTCTTGCTTCTACTTCAAACTCCTCTATGTGTATGGATGTGTAAACATCTTCCTTCACCAGCCTTTCCGATATAACTATGGCATCCTCAAAGTTATAACCTCTCCAAGGCATAAAAGCTACAAGCACATCCTTTCCAAGAGCCAGCTCACCTTTGAAGGTGGATTGTCCGTCTGCAAGCAGGTCACCTTTGCTGACCTTCTGTCCTTTTACAACCAAAGGCCTCTGATTTATGCATGTGTTTTGGTTTGTCCTTTCAAACTTTTTAAGTTCGTACACGTCTATGCCTATATCTGTGGGGTCTGCAAGGTTTATCTCTTCTGGGTTTACCCTCACTATTATCCTTTTAGAGTCTACCTCTTCAACATATCCACCCCTCGCGGCTATCACTACCGCACCGCTGTCACGGGCTACTTTCCCTTCCATACCAGTCCCAACTACGGGGGAAGAGGTAAACATGAGAGGGACAGCCTGTCTTTGCATGTTTGAGCCCATCAGAGCTCTGTTGGCATCATCGTGCTCCAAAAAGGGTATTAAAGATGCGGAGACAGATATAACCTGCCTCGGAGACACATCCATGTAGTGAACTTGCTCAGCTCTCACGATTTGTATGTCGTTTTTGTACCTTGCATAAACCCTGTCGCTGTGTATCCTCCCCTCTTGGTCTGTGGGGGTGTACTGAGCTATGACGTAGTTTTCCTCTTCATAGGCGGCAAGATACTCTATATCTTGGGTCACCTTACCCTTTTCCACTCTTCTGTAGGGTGTCACTATAAAGCCGTACTCGTTGGTTTGAGCATAAACTGTCAAAGAGGTAACCAGTCCTATGTTTTGCCCCTCGGGCGTCTCTATAGGACATATCCTTCCGTAGTGGGATGGATGTACGTCCCTTATTTCAAACTTGGCACTTTCCCTCGTAAGTCCTCCAGGACCTAACGCGGAAAGCCTCCTTTTGTGAGTGAGAGCGGAAAGAGGGTTGGTGTTGTCCAAATACTGGGAGAGCATACCACCCTTAAGGAACTCGTAGAGCGAGCTGGTAAGATACCTTGGGTTTAGAAGGTCTTGGGGCTTCAAGTTTGGGTCTTCTGGGTTTGCAACCGTGCATCTGTCCCTGAAGAATTTTTCCATACGTGCTATGCCTATGCGTGCCTGGTTTTCCAGAAGCTCACCCACAGCCCTTATTCTTCTGTTACCCAAGTAGGCTATGTCGTCCTTTCTTTCTCTTCCGTATCTGAGGTTTATTAGATACTTTATTGTGTTTACAAGGTCAAGGGCACTTATAAATCTTGCCTGACCTTCCGTGTAATCTTTGACCCTCAGGCTTTGCCTGTTTTTGAATATTTCCTTGAGAATATCCTCAGTTAGAAGTGTGCCAGATTTGTAACCATCTACATCCTCCGCGAGAGCCAAGGGTGGAAGCTGGGAAAGCCTCTCAAGGTCAGCGGGTGTAAGCTCCTTTGGAATTCTGTACACTTTGGCGTTGAGCTTTACCCTTCCAACCCTTGAAAGGTCATACCTCGTTAGGTCTCTAAAGTAAAGGTCAAAGTGGGACCTTGCCCTACCTATAAGATGCTCCAGCTCCATCACCATGGGCTCTACTGCCCTCAGTTTCTTGTATATATCCACCAGAGCATAATCCCTGAGCGTAAATCTAGCTGGTATTTTGAGAGGACTTCTTTTATCCTGGTCCTTGGGTGCGGTTTCCGCCACGAGGGTCTCTATTATTATCTTGCCGTAAGGGCTTTTAACGGCGCTCTCTCTGGGAACTGCGGATATAAGGTCTATCTTAATCCTCTCGTCCTTTAGAAGCCTTTCCAGTTGAGAAAGGTCCTCTATGTACCTTTCTTCCAATATCTCTTCTTCCACTCCCCTTTCTTCTATTTTAGCTCTGTAGCGAAGCAGGGCAAAAAGGTACAAGCCTTCTAAGTCTTCAAGCCTGAATTCTTCGCCAGTTTCTCTATCAAAGATACTTCCACCCTGCACAAAAAAGGCTTTTGCGTCAGGATAGAAGTGTTTGAGAATCTCGTAAGCGGTTTCAAGTCCAAGCGCCCTTAAAACGAAAGTACCCCCCACCTTTCTTCTGTCTATCCTGGAAGATAGCACATCCGTCGTGCTGGATAGTTCAAACTCAATCCTGGGACCCTTATCGGGTATAATGCTGGCTCTGTATATCATTCTGATTATTGTTGTTTCCTTCTGACGTTCTTCCTTCTCTTCAAAAAAGACACCGGGAGACCTTATAAGCTGGCTTACCACTATCCTCTCGCTACCGTTTATGATAAAGGAGCCCGTTTTGGTCATCATTGGCACTTCGCCAAAGTAAACCTTCTTAGGCTCACCCACCTTTTCACCCTTCTTAGTTTTTGTCCTTAGCCGTACCATTACCCTAAGAGGCACAGAGTAGGTAAAGCCCTTTATCTTACACTCTTCCTCCGTATACTTTTCCTTATGAACGAGCAGGGTCTTGCATTTGGGGCATTCAACTCCATAACCAGCGAGGAAGGTTTGGTCTGTGTAGGCCTTGTATCCGCAACGATTGCACTCCCAATCTCCAACTTCGTAGCCCAAATATTCAAGGGTTATCTTCTCGTCGGGGTCCTTGAAGGGGAAAGATGTAGAGAATACATACTCAAGCCCTTTTTGTTCCCTGTTTTGAGGGGGTGTGTAAAATTGTAGGAAAGACTCAAAAGACTCTCTGGGAAGGAAAAGCAAATCCGGTGGGCTTACAAGCTCTTCCCTTCTACCAAAGAATTTTCTTGGCAAGGGGATGTTTTTTCTCATGTCTTCAACCCTCTCTTGATTGGGATAAACTTATAATAATATCCCACAAACGGCACTGTGTCAAATGATAAAAATAAAATACCCCCTGCGTATGCAGGGGGATAGCCCTCCTTTGCTGGCTTTTATACATAACTTTTACTTTACTTCTACTTCCGCACCAGCCTCCTTGAGTTTTGCCGCTATCTTTTCCGCCTCCTCTTTGGGGACACCTTCTTTTACAGGTTTTGGAGCACCCTCTACCAAGTCCTTGGCTTCCTTGAGGCCAAGACCGGTTATCTCTCTTACCACCTTTATAACGTTTATTTTGTTGGCACCAGCGGATTTGAGTATGACGTCAAACTCTGTCTTTTCCTCAACTGCCGGTGCTCCTGCAGCGGGTGCTCCAGCGGCTGCAACTGGTGCTGCTGCCACCATGGCAGCTGATACACCGAACTTTTCTTCTAACTTTTTCACAAGCTCGGCGACCTCAAGAAGGGTCATACTGCCTATGGCTTCTACAATCTCGTCAATGGTAAGTGTTGCCATGTTTAAAACCTCCTTTAAGATTTTTTCTCTTCTATGGCTTTCAATGTAAGCACAAGCTTTTGAGGTGCGGACTTAAGAGCCATGACAAGAGCGTAGATGGGTCCTTGTATGGCACCCATAAGCCTGGATACGAGCACCTCTTTTGGTGGGAGCTCTGCAAGAGCTTGCACCTCTGCGGGCTTGAGGAACCTTCCCTGCATGTAAGCACCCTTTATCTTTGACAGGGGCTTCTCCTTGTCTATTTCCTTCATAAACTCAAATAGAATTTTTGCCACCTTAACTGGGTCTCCGTAGGAAAAGGCTAACGCGGTTGGACCTGTAAGCACTTCCCTGTGGTCCGCCATTACCGTGTTCATGAAAGCCCTGTAAAACAATGTGTTTTTACCTACGAGCACTTCCCCCTGAGCATCTTTAATGTCAGCCCTTAGCTTTGTCATGGCTTGGGCTTCTATACCTGTGAAGTCAAAGAAGACCACAAGATTAGAGGTTTGTATTTTACTGCTGTAAGAGCTTACTGTTTGCCCTTTCTTTTCCCAACTTTTTCTCATGTTAACCTCCTTTATGCCACCAGCTCCTGGAGCTTCCTTATAGTTGTGGAAACATCCACCTTTACAGAGGGGCTCATGGTAAGAGAAATGGCTATGCCCTTCACGTACTGACCTTTTGCACCTGGGGGCTTTGCCTTCACTACCGCATCTATTGCAGTATAAAGGTTCTCTACAAGCTTCTGAGTGTCAAAGGATATTTTACCGACTGGCATGTGAAGATTGCCCGTTTTGTCCACTCTAAACTCAACTCTTCCCTTCTTTGCCTCTTCTATGGCCTGCTTAAGGTTTGTGGTTACCGTTCCAGTCTTGGGGTTTGGCATAAGACCCTTTGGACCAAGAATTTTACCCAACTTTGCCACTTTTGGCATTATCTCGGGGGTGGCTATAACCACATCGTAGTCCACCCATTCTTCCTTTGCTATCTTGTTTATCATGTCCTCTCCGCCCACATAGTCAGCCCCAGCATCCTTAGCTATCTTCTGATACTCACCCTCTGCCAAAACCAGCACCTTAAGCTCTCTACCGAGACCATGAGGTAAAACCACCGAACCTCTCACCATCTGGTCTGCGTATTTGGGGTCTACACCCAGCCTCATGGCAAGCTCCACCGTCTGGTCAAACTTGGGACCGCACTCCTGATGGAGCTTTTTAAGAGTTTCTACCGCACCTTCTACCGTATAGAGAGCCTTTTTGTCATAAAGCTCAAGGCATTTTTGGTATCTTTTCCCTCTCTTCATGGCTTTACTCCTTCCATCCTTCTACTTCTATGCCCATACTTTTTGCAGTACCAACTATCTGTCTCATGGCTGCCTTTAAATCCCTTGTGTTCATGTCCTTTAGCTTTATTTTTGCTATCTCCTCCACCTGCTGAAGGCTTACTTTACCCATCTTCTGCTTTTTGGGGTCAGAAGAGCCCTTTTGAACCTTCGCCGCCTTTTTAAGAAGGTAGGAAACGGGTGGGGTTTTCAATATAAAGCTAAAGCTCCTGTCTTGATAAATGGTTATAACTACCGGCACTACTGTGCCAGGCTCAAAATCCTTGCTGGCAGCATTAAACTGTTTTACAAACTCCATTATGTTTACACCATGCTGACCCAAGGCAGGACCCACGGGAGGTGCGGGCGTTGCCTGTTGGGCTGGCAACATAAGCTCAACTTTTGCAGACACCTTCTTCATCTTCTTCCTCCTATGTCCTTCTCATAGTTTCTCCACTTGAGAATAATCCAGTTCAACGGGTGTAAGCCTTCCAAATATGCTTACAAGAACCACAACCTTTTCCTTCTCCGGATGGACTTCTTCCACGGTTCCAGTAAAGTTCATAAAGGGACCCTCTATAACTCTTACTTGGTCACCCTTCTCGAAGAGAATCCTTACAGGTTTTACTCCTTTCTTTACAAAAGCTATTATCCTTTCTACTTCTTTTTCATCCAGTGGTGCCACCTTGCCACCTACCAAAACAGGCTTGTAGACGTGGGGCGTTTTTTCTATGGCACGCATTAGAGCGTCGTTCATTACCGCCTTGATAAGGAGGTAGCCAGGAAACATCTTGGACTCCAAGATTATCTTGGCCTCAGTTTTGTTCTCCTTACAGGTTATTTTCTGTCCTGGTTTTGATATGGGTGGAGCTTCCGCACATAGGTCTCCCTCTACACTTTCCAGCACCTTAACTTCTCCGTTCTCTATCCTAAAGGTGGTTACACCCTTTTTCCCAAGCACGCTTATGTCTCTGTTGTTTCCACGCAGGGATAACCTGTATTTCTCCTTACCCATAGTCTTTATGACTACCTTTTCTTCCGCAGGCACCACTACATCTTCCACTTGTCCCAGAAGACCCTCAAGCTCTAAAACCTTGAGAAAGTTCTCCCTGGCGGTAGCCTCCTTACCAGCCTCTACCTGTAAAGCATACCACTTAAACTCGTCCATCCTTAGCCCCTCAAAGAAAGCAGAAAATGTATAAGCCTGGTAAACAACAGGTCAAAGACCCAAAGGCTTATACCGAAAGCTAAAGAAAATATTATAACACTAACCGTGGCCTTTAGGACAAGTTTTCTGTCCGGCCAGGACACCCTATCAAGCTCCTTTTTTACGCTCCTTATGAACTCTTTGAGTCTGTTCATGCTTCCATCCTGCGGGGCGCGGAGGACTCGAACCCCCAACCGCGGGATTTGGAGTCCCGCGCTCTGCCAGTTGAGCTAGCGCCCCTATTTTACTTCTCTATGTAATGTGTGCTTCTTGCACCACTTGCAGTACTTCTTAATCTCCATTCTCTGAGGATGCTTCTGCTTGTTTTTGGTGGTTGAGTAGTTTCTCCTTTTGCATTCTGTACATGCCAGAACGATTATTTCTCTTACTGCAGCCATCCCTTACACCTCACTCTATGATTTTGGTAACCACACCAGCACCAACAGTCCTGCCACCCTCACGAATGGCAAA
>JANWWY010000030.1 GCA_025057455.1 Aquificaceae bacterium | reverse complement strand
TACCCCTAGACTACAGGCGCAGGCTTATATCTCTGATGAAAAGGGTTTTCGGCATAAGGGAGTTTATAGAAAGTTCTACAAGACCCTACACCTTTGCGGTTTACTTGGGCAAGAGTGCAAGGGTGGGCGAACACTTTATAGAAGGCGTCAAGTTTATAAACTTAAGAGTTTCCACAGGAGACCCAGTCTATGGTTTGAGGCTCTACAACGGACTTTTGTCTTTGAAAGGTGAATGGCACAAGGTAGGCGAGGCGGAGTTTATCATCAAGGACATTAAGGCGCAAAAGGAAGGGGATTGGAGCAAGGGTTACTTTAGAAGCCTTTCACCTGTTGTGGTAGAAAGACCAAAAGGGAAAGAAGACAACCCAAAGCTAAGGTATGCTTTACCCATGGAAGAAGACTTTGAAGCATCCACCTTAGAAAACACGCTCAGACGTTTTGTTGCCATAAAAGGCTACACGCCGGAGGTTAGACAATTTTCCTTTGAATTTGAAAGCTACAAGGAGCAGATGCTCAAGCACTACGGTGGTTATGTAAGATGTTTTTTAGGTAAATTCCGCATCCGTACAGATAACCCCGAGCTTCTCAAGTTCGTATACCAATACGGGCTTGGTCTAAGGACTGGTCAGGGTTTTGGATACCTTGAGGTCGTATAATATGAACTTATGGAATACAGACCGCAAGAGATAGAAAGCAAGTGGCAGAAAGTTTGGGAAGAGCAGGGTGTATTTAGGTCCGAAGAAAAAGGTCAGAAGGTTTACGTATTAGAAATGTTCCCCTACCCTTCTGGACGCATCCACATGGGTCACGTAAGAAACTACACTATAGGCGATGTGATAGCTCGCTTTTTGAGGTTTAAGGGCTATACGGTTCTTCACCCTATGGGTTGGGATGCCTTTGGACTCCCTGCGGAAAACGCAGCCATAAAGCATGGAGTTCATCCCGCAAAGTGGACATACGAGAACATAGCCTACATGAAAAAACAGCTCAAGAGCCTCGGCTTTTCCTACGACTGGGACAGAGAAATAGCTACTTGCAACCCAGAATACTACAGGTGGAACCAGTGGATATTTTTGAAGTTTTTAGAGCATGAGCTTGCCTACAGAAAGTCTGCGGAAGTCAACTGGTGTCCCAACGACCAGACGGTCCTCGCCAACGAACAGGTCATAGAGGGAAGATGCTGGAGGTGTGGTACGCCCATAGTTAGAAGGGAAGTTCCTTCTTGGTATCTTAAGATAACTGCCTATGCGGAGAGGCTGTTGGAAGACCTAAAGGAACTAGAGGGTAAGTGGCCAGAAAGGGTCATAGCCCAGCAGAGAAACTGGATAGGTAGGTCTGAGGGTGCTATTTTGAAGTTCTTTGTTGGGGACAAACCCATAGAAGTGTTTACCACAAGACCCGATACGGTTTTTGGAGCTACCTTTGTGGTGCTTGCACCAGAACACCCTCTTACCCTTGAGCTGGCGAAGGAAGGAGGAAGAAAGGAAGAGGTTTTTAGCTTCGTAGATAGAATGAAGCAAAAGTCCACGAGGGAGAGAGGTATAGAAGAAGAAAAGGAGGGCGTTTTCTTGGGCGTCTATGCGGAAAATCCCGCAACGGGCGAGAAGATTCCCGTCTGGAGTGCCAACTACGTGCTTTACGAGTATGGAACGGGTGCCATTATGTGCGTCCCAGCCCACGACCAGAGGGACTACGAGTTTGCCCAAAAGTACGGTCTTCCAATAAAATACGTCATAAAACCAAAAGAGGGAGAACTTCCCCAAGGAAGAGCCTACGAAGAGCCAGGAATTCTCATAAACTCAGGTCCCTTTGATGGCATGCCATCCCAAGAAGCCAAAAAAGCCATAACCCAATGGCTAAAGGAAAAAGGGCTTGGTGATGTCAAAGTTACCTACAGGCTAAGAGACTGGAACATATCCCGACAGAGATACTGGGGAACCCCCATACCAGTAGTTTACTGCGAACACTGTGGTACTGTAGCGGTGCCAGAGAAAGACCTGCCGGTCCTGCTTCCAGAAAAGGTTGAGATAACGGGACATGGCAACCCATTGGAAAGCGTCCCAGAGTTTGTAAACGTCCCGTGTCCCAAGTGTGGAAGACCCGCAAAGAGGGAGACAGATACAATGGATACCTTCTTTGACTCAAGCTGGTATTTTCTCAGATTCTGCGACCCAAAAAACGACCAAATGCCCTTTTCACCTCAAAAGGTAGAGTTTTGGATGCCAGTAGACCTTTACATAGGCGGAATAGAGCATGCGGTTTTACACCTTCTTTACGCACGCTTTTTCCAAAAGTTTTTATATGACCTTGATCTTGTGAAAGATAAAGAGCCTTTCTTAAGGCTGGTAACCCAAGGTATGGTGCTGAAAAGATGGGTAAGCGTAGAAGCTTATGTGGAATACCTTCAGAAAAAATATGGCATGGGCAGTTTGGAAGAGGTGGACTTGCAAGACCTTATAAATTTCATAAAGCAAGACATGGAGAGCTAAAGGTATATGCCTGGGTAGGACTCTTTTCTTAGTGATGCGGTAAGAATTATAAAGGATGCTACAAGAGCGGTAGTTTGGAAAAACAGGAAGCTTATGAGCTTGAGGTATGCAAAGTTGGGATCTAATAGTATAAAAAGGCTTGAGAGGTTATCAAAAAAGGAAAAAACAAATAAAGAAACCCCAAAAAATAAGCTAAGTCTTCTTTTTATACCACCAAAAGGCAGAAGGTGTGCAACCACAAGGGAATAAACCGCCATGGCTATAAGGTGAGGGTAAAAAACTTTATAGAGACCTTCAAAGCTTTTGCCTTTTATAAAAAGCTCGGGATTACCTAAAAAGTAGTCCCTAATGCCCTGTATGCCAAAGCCCATCTTGGAATGAAAGTTTAGAAAGTTAGAAAGAACAAAAAAAAGGGAAAAAAGAGAAAATATAAAGACTATTGCTTTTAAAGAGGAAGCCCTTGGCGGTTTAGAGTTATTTCTGTGAATGCCTACAAGAGTCAAAAGCAGTAAGGTTAAAAAAGCCATCTGATAGGCTACAAAGCTAACAAACTTTAGCAAAACAAAGGAAGTACCGAGGAATATTATGGGAAAGTCGGAGGCAATGTAAAGGATGGCTAAAAGGCTCGTCAGAGTAATAGCTACAATCCTTACCTTTTCCCTCAGGCTTGTGAGGTTAAAAAGGGAAAAAAGGGTTATTAGCATAACACCGTGAAGGAAAAGGCTCACATGAAAATCTTCTGAAATCTGCGATATGGATATTTTCTCTGGAAACTCTGGGTCCATAAAGTAGTATCTAATTAAGCCCTCGGTGCTAAAGGTGTATTTGGTGTAGAAGTGAACCCAAGAGGCTAACCAAAAGAAAAGGGCAAAGAGTAGGAACATAAGAACCGCAGCGTAGAGAGGTTTATTCCTCTTTATGTCTGAAGATATGAAAAACCTCATTTTTGACCGCTGAATAGCACCTGCCAAAGGGCTAAGACTTTACGGGCGTTATCGGTTATAGCCCTTGCGGTCAAGGTTGCACCGCTTATATTGGGGATATCCCTTCTGAGCCTAATGGGGTCCTTTGAAAGGTGCTTTCCTGCAAACAGCTTTAGCCACTGCTCCTCTGGCATGTACTCAAGAGGCTCGTAAAAGGCTAAAACTTCCACCACATCCAGTCTGCCGTCAGGCGTTATAGTGTAAAGCACCACCTCTGGATGCGTTCTCACTCTGTGCACGTCCACATAGGCATAGGCCACGAGCCTTCCATCTTTCCTTACGAGATACCAAGAGGCAAGCCTTGATTCCATTTTTACGCCGGAAATCCTTTGAACCTCTTCCGTCTGCTCACGGCTAAGGGTTATGTTCCTTACTTCTATCTGAGAACCCGGGTATATCTGAGAAAGTGCCTGCTCGGGCTTTTTAATCTCCCTTGCATAAGAGAGAAAGAAACTAAAAATTAGAAAGCTTAAAAGCAACCTCATCATGCCTTCACCTACTTAGTATTATAAGACCCCCAAGAGGGGGGAGGGTACAAACCAGAGGAAGAGCCATTAGAACATAAAGCCCAGTGTAAGCCTATACTCGTTCTCATCTTTCTTTGGTTTGCTGTAGTCCAACTTGGCATAGTCCGCCTTTATGGCTACAAGAGGATGAGGCTTGTAAGATATGCCAAAGTTGTATACCTTTAGCTTGTTGCCGTTTGGTTTGAGGTATCCTTGGGGCACCTTGCTGTGGGTGTCAAAGTCCTCGTATATGCCAAAAAGATAAAGCTCCTGATTTTCAAACTTCTGGAAGAGTCTAAACACATCGTAAGCAACCTGCACGTAATAGCCTTTTTGTTCCCTCGGAAGTATGTTGTTGCGGTTTGCACCGGTGTTTGGATTTTGTATGTTACTACCAAAGAGGTCTCTTGACATTCTTAGAGCATCATCCACCTTCACGTAGGCACCCACGAACCTTATGTCCCATCCCGCATGCTGATACCACAGGTGTGGCAAAATCATACTTACAGAACCAACCTTTGAACCCCTCCTGAGACCAAGCCCAGAATCCGCCCCACCCTTAGACTGCACATCCGCCAAAACAAAGGAGCCACCCACGGTAAGGTTAAAAGGCAGGTTTACGTCCACTCTTCCCGTAAAACCAAGCCGGTCCGCTACAGCTCTCGCACCCCTTTGCCTGGCTGTCTTCAGAGGTTCAAGCACATTATAAGAACCACCGCCCCTTAGCATTAGACCGTTTATCACGTAAAACCTATAATCCACAGGTCCCACAGTGCCGTAAGCACCTACACCCATCTCTTCCCAAGTGGACATAGCTATTCTCCTCTCAAAGAAAGGTCTTTCTGCAGAAGGAAAGGTAGGAGGCTCATGTATTTCGTTTATTATGCCAACTGGCATGAGCAGTAAGCCACCTCTTACACCAAACTCAGGTCTGAATTGGTAGTCAAGGTATGCAAGCTCCGCCTTAAAGTATCCGCCCCCAGTGCCGTGCTCTGCGGAAGTAGAAGCATGCTCCAACTCAAGCTCTGAATTAAACTTTAGCTTTTCGCTAAAGGCATAGCCAAGGTAGATAATAAGCCTTTGCATGTTGGCTATGTTTTTTGCACCTCCCCTTGCATCCACGTCGTTGCGTCTAAAGGTCAATTCACCGTAACCACCTATGGACACGCCCCTTGGGTTGAAGTGCACCTTTGAAGCGGCAGGACCAAGTCCAGAATAGGACTTAATCTCAAGTTGTGGCATGGCTATATCAAGCCTGAGTTTACGAATCTCTTCCTTCAGAGCTTCGGTCTCCTTCTTTGTTTCTTCAGCTTTTTTCTGTTCTTCCTTTAGTCTCTGAACCTCTTGCTGGAGCAAGCGTATTTGTTCTTCCAACTGCCTTATTCTGTCCTCGCTGGTTTGAGCAAGGGCTACGCTGGAAAGCACCGCAGTGGCAAGCAAAACACTTCTCATGCGCACACCTCCTTATAAAGATACTGAAACTTGATAGCAAAAAGTTTATAAAAACTGAGATTAATTGTCAATATGATTACAATCATGGACTTTCCATAAAAAAAGGGGAGCCAAGGCAGGCAATCCCCCATGAGCAAGAGCTTGCATGTCAGTGATAGGCTTCAATCAGCCCCGGTTTTCTAAGCATCTTGCTTACCTCGTCGTATTGCTCAAGCTCTTCCCGTAGTTTTTCCCTTACCCACTCTTCCAGCCTTGGCTCTTGGTCCTTCACCAGCTCTAAAAGAGCCTTGTATTCGTCAAAAGCCTTTAGTTCATGTTCAAGAGACTCCCTGAGAATGTCCTCAATCTCGTGTCTGTAAGTCTCCAACAGAGGACCTATGCCCAAAGTAGTGAGTGTAGCGCACCACACCAGCCAGCTCAAGTTCCAGTATCCTGTTGAGCTTTTCAATAACCAGAGCCTTGTCCATGTTTATACCTCCTTTTAGATTATTAACACTGCAAAAAGCACGATTACTAAAAGGTCAAAGGCTAAAAGCCAAAAGACCTCACCCCAGTTTAAGCATCCCATGACACACCTCCTGAAATATTATATTGAGATTGCATATTATTATAGACACAGTCAAGACTCAAGGTTAGTATTACCTCTTTCATACCCTAAAAGCCTCCTTATCTCCCTTTCCAATGAACACACGCCATGAGAGTGGCAAAATACGCACCTCTCCTTTGCGTAGCTCTTTGCCAGCTTTACCATGTTGTGGCCCACAAGGCTCGTAAATACGATTATCCAATCTGCACAAGCCAACGCATTATCAATATTCTGCTGTGTCTCCTGATTTATAAACTTGATGCTTATACCATAACGCTTGGACAGTTCCTTTACCTTTGACTTCATACGGTCATGGCCCCCAAGGACTAACAGTTTCATGGCTAAACCTCCTTATTGATATTGGATACCAATTTTAACATTGTGCAGGAGCAAGTCAATATGAGCATTGTCAGCTTTGGTTATAATTCTTACTTAAATGAGAGAAATAAAAACACCTTACGTTGCCACCGACGCTGTTCTCAGACTATGGGAAGGTGAAAAACTTATGGGCATTGTTCTTATAGAGAGGCTAAATCCTCCCTACGGTCTTGCTCTGCCGGGTGGGTTTGTGGAAGTCGGCGAGAGTGTAGAGTCCGCACTACTCAGAGAAGTAAAGGAAGAAACGGGCTTAGAGGCAAAGATAAACAGACTTCTGGGTGTCTATTCAGAACCCAATAGGGACCCTCGCTTTCATGTGGTTTCAGTGGTGTTTCTGTGCGACGCAGAAGGTGAACCAAAGGCTGGCGACGATGCAAAGAAAGTCAGAGTCTATAAACTTGAGGAACTACCCCTTGACCTTCTCGCTTTTGACCACAAGAGAATACTCTTAGACTATTTAAAAATGTGTTAAAATAATGTCCCAAACTACCCCAATCGGAGGAAGCTTATGACCAAAGAATACGAGATAGGTATAAACCTTATTAAAAAAGTTCATAAGGAATTGCAAGACCTCTTGGAAGCTCAGGATAAGCTCACTGCAAGAAGAATCATCAACGCAATCATAAACCCAATCACAGCCGCAGCCTATCAGATTGGGGTTGGCGACGGTCCCAACAAAGAGGAAATGCGTCAAACACTTTTGAGGTTGGTTAAGGAGATGAGGGATTTGTCCGATATAAATGGTATAAAAGAGGATGTAAAAAAACTGTTTGCCCTAATGGAGGATATAGAAAAGGCTACGGTAGAGGGCAAAGAAGGCGCGTAAATATGGAAGGGGTAACGATAAGGAGTCTATTTAAGAAAAAGAGGGAGGGCAAAAAGATTACTATGGTTTCCACCTACGACTATCTGTCTGCCAAGCTGTGCGAGCAGGTGGGTATAGATTGCATACTGGTAGGCGATTCTCTCGGTATGGTTTTCCAGGGCTTAGATTCCACACTGCCAGTTACCCTTGAGGAGATGATATACCATGCAAAGGCCGTCAGAAGGGGAGCGAAGGAAAGCTTTATCATAGTTGATATGCCCTTTATGAGCTATCAGGTTAGTACAGAAGAAGCTATAAGGAACTGTGGAAGAGTCCTCAAAGAAACGGGAGCCAATGCGGTAAAAATTGAGGGTGGTGAGGAAGTGGCACAGCTTGTTTATCGTCTCGTAAGCATAGGTATACCCGTGGTGGGTCATATAGGCTTTACGCCCCAAAGCATTCATGCCTTGGGTGGATACAGAGTTGTAGGCAGAGCTGAAGAAGAAGCTCAAAGAGTAAAAAAGGATTTTAAAGCCCTGGAGCAAGCAGGATGTTTTATGATAGTCTTGGAAAGCATGCCTACATCTCTGGCTAAGGAAATTACAGAGAATTCAAAGGCCATAACCATAGGAATAGGTGCTGGACCGTACTGTGATGGGCAGGTTATGGTCTTTTACGACCTTGTGGGTTTGGTAGAGGACATAAAGCCAAAGTTTGTAAAAAGATATGTAGAAGGCTCTATCCTATTCAAACAAGCCCTAAGTGAGTTTAAAAAAGAGGTAGAGGAGGGGCTATTCCCTTCTGAAGAGGAAAGCTATGGATGAATCCAAGATTCTTGAAATTCTCGTAAAATTAGGGTATATAAGCAAAGAAAAGGCTTTGGAAGCTCAAAGAGAAAAAAGAAAGGATGAAGATATAGTCAGCACCTTGTTAAGACTCGGTTACATAGACGACGTTAAAATCATAGATTTTTACCAAAAATACATGCCAAGCAGACTATGGAGAGGAACCATAGATGAGGTAAACATACCCCAAGATGTAAAAGAAAAGCTACCGGAAGATTTCTTGAGAAAACACGCCATAGCACCCATAAAATATGATGATGGAAAACTATTGGTGCTTACCATAAATCCCTTTAACCAGACTGCCATCAACGAACTTAGGTTTAAAACGAAGATAAACACCATAGTGCCATACGTATCTACCAGAAAGTCCATAGAGGACATACTAAACAAGCTTTATCCTACTGTGGACAGAATAGTGGAGGGATTTGAACTTGAGGAGGTGGAAATAGAAACGGAAGAGTTGGACCTCTCTCCCGAAATTCTTGCTGCGGAGCCTGGTGAAGGACCAATAGTAAAGCTGGCAAACTTTCTCATAGCAGAGGCTGTTAACCTAGGAGCTTCCGACATACACATAGAACCCCAGGAAAAAAAGTTGACAGTTCGCTACAGAGTTGATGGAGTTCTGAAAGTATACCACGACTTTCCAGCAAGAGTGAAAGACCCACTGGTAGCAAGGGTTAAAATATTGTCCAACTTAGACATTGCGGAAAAGAGAAGACCACAGGATGGAAGAATAAGAACGAGAGTGAGGGGGAAGAAAATAGACCTACGTGTATCTACGGTGCCTACAGTTTACGGAGAAAAGGTGGTTATGAGAATACAGGAGGCGGAAAGATATCTAAATGTCAGGTTGGAAGACCTTGGCTTTGAGCCAGATGACCTTGAAAAGTTCAAAAGGGCAATATGGACTCCGTGGGGTATGATACTGGTAACAGGACCAACGGGTTCAGGTAAAACAACAACCCTTTATGCGGCCCTTATGGAGCGCAACAGCCCAGATGTAAACATAATGACTGTAGAAGACCCAGTGGAAGTATCCATACCAGGACTAAACCAAGTGCAGATAAACGAAAAAATAGGTGTAACCTTTGCCAACGTACTAAGAGCCTTCTTGAGGCAGGACCCTGACATTATCCTTATAGGTGAGATAAGGGACTTAGAAACCGCAGAGATAGGAATAAGAGCTGCTCTCACTGGTCACTTGGTTTTTTCCACCTTACATACCAACGATGCACCATCTTCCATAACAAGACTTGTGGATATGGGCATAGAACCCTTCTTAGTGGGCTCTTCGGTTATACTTATAGCGGCTCAGAGGTTGGTCAGGAAGTTATGCCCCAGGTGCAAACGGGTAGATGATACACCGCGTGAAGCTCTCCTCAGGCTGGGCGCCCTCAAAAGTTTAGACGAAGACGTAACCATATACAAAGCTAATCCAAAGGGCTGTGACTATTGCAACGGCTCTGGCTACAAGGGTAGGACTGCTGTTTACGAAATTCTTGAAGTAGATGAGGAGATGAGAAAGCTAATAGTAAAGGGTGTAACCGCAGAGGACATCAAAGACCTGGCTCGTAAAAAAGGCATGAGAACTCTTTACGAAGCTGGTATGCTTAAGGTTAGAAAGGGCATTACATCCGTAGCGGAAGTGGAAAGAGTTCTTGCAAAATAAAACACAGGTTCTATAATAATGAGTTTATGGAATCTATCAAGTACGATAAAGAGCTGGATATAAGGGGTGACATATGTCCCTTCACCTTCGTCAAGAGTAAATTAGCCCTTGAGCAAATGGAGGTTGGTCAAGTGCTTAGAGTAATCGTAGATTATAAACCTTCTGCAGAGAGCGTGCCAAAGAGCATGAAGGAAGAGGGGCAAGAGGTGCTGGGTGTCAACCAGCTCTCCGAAAAAAGCTGGGAAATTTTCATAAGAAAGGTGCGATGAAATTCCTCTTTATAGTTACCAGTAATCCATTTGCTAAAGACTACAGCACAATAGTTAACTTGGTAAAGGAGCTTATAAGGGTTGGTGAGGTAACATTGTTTTTTAGCGGAAACGGAGCCTACTATATTGTTAGACCAGAGACAAGACAGCTCAAGGAAATGGGTGCAAGGCTTTTATACTGTGCCCACTCAGCCCACCAGAGGGGCATAGAAAAACCCTTAGACTTTTTTGAAAGCAGTTCTACCTACAACCTTTCAAGGATAATACAGGAATACGATAAGGTGATAAACTTTAACTAAGATGAAAGTAACCTTTTTGATAAAAGGGGACCCCTTTTCGTGGAAGTGCCACGAAGCCTTAAGGGTTGCTATGGCTCTTGGCATAAGTTGCGATGTAAACCTGATACTTATAAAGGACGGCGTTTATGCACTTAGCAGGTGGCATCCTGAAAAGCTGGGCATAGAGGGCTTTGAAAGACTTATAGAAAATCTCAGCTACGTAAGGGTAAAAGTATTTGCGGAAGACACATCTTTGGAGGAGAGAGGCTTAAAGCCAGAGGATTTTTTCTGTGAGGTGGAGCTCAAAAACATTGACGAAATAAAGCATATGATAAGATTAGCGGAGGCGGTGTTAGTATGGTAAAAACCCTTTGGCTTGTAAGAAAGCTGGGAGACTTTAGCTCGGACCTTGTGGAAGAGGAGGATGTGGTTATCTTGATTCAGGATGGCGTTCTTCGTTTTCCTACCCGCAAAGGTTGGTATGCGTGCAGGGAGGATGCGGAGGCAAGGGGAATAAAGCTTCCAGAACACTTAACCAAAAGTTACCAAGACATAGCGGAGTTGATAGTAAAGTGTCAAAGGGTGGTGGTTTGGTAATGAGATGGCAAATAACAAAAACTTTCAGGTTTGAAGCGGGACACAGAGTTTGGAAGCAAAATCTTACCTGCGGAAGAGGTGCGGAGTTAACAGCAGGCAAGGAGGTGCCAAAGAACAAGTGTGTAAACCTTCATGGACATAGCTACTTGCTTGAGGTCACCCTCGGTTCTGACGTGCTCTCTGACCAGGATATGGTTATGGACTTTTACCATGTGAAAAACGCCCTAAAAGACCTCATAGAGGAGATAGACCACAGCTTTATCATAGACTTAAATGACCCAATGTTTAGGGAATTGAAGGAAGTTGCGGAAAAATACGGTGCCATGAAAATATTTCCCGTAGACTTTTGTCCTACCGCCGAAGCTCTTGCTAAGTTTTTTTACGACTATCTGGTGCAAAAGCTTTCAGAGGTGGGGCTTTTGGGGGATGTAAAGGTGGTAAAGGTAGTCCTATGGGAAACTGCCACATCCAAGGCTGAATATCATGGCATATGAACCTAAAGCTGTCTCTCCCCAACGGAAGAATCCTTAAGGTAAGAGCAAACTTTCCCTTTGATACGAGTCCCATAGGTTACAGAGCTTTGATAGAAACGTCGCAGGGTGGAAGGACAGCCATAGTGGTAGGCTTAGCGGACGAAGGTCAAGAGGTTGAGCTGGAATTTCCCGACGAAAGACCCATCACCACAGAAAAACATCTGAAAGCCCTCACTGAAACAGCAAGGCACTATGCCCTTCTTCCGTGGAAATTACTTTTTGACCTTTTGCCCTCACCCCTAAACTGGGAAGAGGAAGAATTTATAACGCTCAGAAAGAAAGAGTGGGAGTTTGTTGACAAAAAGAGCAGTGCGCTGCTGGAATATGTAAAAGGCAGAAGGAAGGTCAAGGAGGAAAGCCTCAAGGAGAAGTTTGGGAAAGATGTGGTAGAAAGGCTCATAAACTTAGGATTTTTGGAAAAGGTAAGGGAGTGGAAGCATCCAGACCTGACAGAGACCTTTTACCGGCTTTCTGTGAGTCCTGAGGAGGCAATAGAAAAACTAAAAAGACTCAAAAACAAGGAAGAAAAGATAAGGCTCGTATACTACGTCTACGAGAGGCTTATAGTAAGCAAAGAAGAGCTAAGGGAGGCAGGCTTTAAAGGAGCGGACATAAGGCATTTAGTCGAAAAAAACATACTCATAGAAAGTGAGGAGGAATTAAAGGGAGTAAAGCCACCCACTGGCATGAAGCAAGTTACAAAAACTTACCTAAAGCCCCTGGGAAGGAGGTCTGTAGTCTTTGGTAGTTGGGAGCGGGTGTTAGAAAGACTCTTGTGGGAGCTTGATAAGGTTGTCGGTGAAGGAAAATCCGCCTTCCTCTTTTGCGACAGCCTCCAACTGCTGAAAAGTTTGGAAGAGCTCATTTATCCTGTGCTTGGGGACAGACTGCTTAGCATTAGCTCCTACGATAAACCAAAGGAGTTTATAAGAAAGTGGTTTTTACTGCATTCCTTCTCTGGCGTCCTATTGGGAAGTAGGTTAGCCCTTTTGGCACCTTTTCAGAACGTGGAGCTCCTAATATGCTTTGGGAGCGAGCCCTATAGGCACCACGACGGCATTGACCTCAGATACTATCTCTACGAGCTTTCCCAGTATTATGGGGCAAGCTTTGTAGTAGCCAGTCATATGCCTCCTCTGAGCCTTTGCATCAGAGAAGACTGGCAGAAAGAATACTACCAGCCAGAGGCGGAAGTGCAATTTTTGCACAGGAAGGCTAGCCAAGTGCTCACAGAAGAGGCTAAAAGTGTGATAGAAGAAGAGGGAGAGTATCTTTTCTTAGTAAATAAAGCAGGCTACTCTTATGCTTTCTGTGCCTTTTGCGGATGGATAGTAGAGTGTCCTCGCTGTAAAACCTTCTTAACGCTTAGCAAAGACAAGGATAGAGTATTTTGCACTTCTTGCGGATACAAGTCTGAGGCAAACTGTCCAGAGTGCGGGCGTCCACTACAGGAGCTGGGCTTCGGCGTGGAAAAGGCAATAGAGGAGATAACCAAAGCCTTTGGAAAAAGGCATAACTTTCACTTTGATACGGTGCCGAGGTTTGGCAAAAGCTACGACTATGTGTTTGTGCTTCATGCGGACAACATACTTTCTGTGCCATGGTTTGATTCTCTTGAAAGGTATTTCTCATACCTTTGGCAAGCCCTTTGCGTAAGCAAGAAAAGGCTCGTGGTTCAAACGGTCTTTGAAGAGAATCCGCTGAAAGACTTTATAAAAGCCAAAGATTGGCAAGCCTTCTGCGAAGAAGAGCTCCAGAGGAGAAGGGAAGAGGGTCTTCCTCCTTTCAAAAGGCTCATAAAGGCAAAGTTAAAAAGTCTTCCAGACCTCCAAAATTTACCCGCAGAAACGAAAAAGAGAAACTTAGGAAGCCTGTGGGAGGTGCTTATCAAGGTTGAAAAGGCACACTTTAGCAAACTTTTAAAGGAGCTAAGGAAGTACAACCCTGTTGACCTTGAAGTAATATAATTTTAAGACCCGAGGGGACGTAGCTCAGTGGGAGAGCGCCTGCATCGCAAGCAGGAGGTCGGGGGTTCAACTCCCCTCGTCTCCACTACAAAAGGACTGTGTAGTAGTTGCCTTGTCTTATTAGCTTTCCTTCCATCTCAAGCTGTAAAAGTTTTAGGTTGAGCTCTGAGGGGTCCATGTTTGTTAGCTGGAGAAGCTGGTCAAAGGTTTTGGGCGTAGAGAGGAGCTCCAGCAGGGGTTCTTTATGACTGTGGGCTGGGGGGAGCCTTTCAAAGAGCAAGGCTGGGCTGTACAGAATCTTTGCCTTGCCTTCGTTTACCAGCTTAATGCATCCAAGCCACCTCTGACTGGATGCGTTCCCTACGTAGACCCACAAGGGTCTTCCCTGTTTTACCGCATACTCTGCGGTAATAAGAGCACCGCTCCTTTCTCCCGCTTCCGCTACCACCAAAGCCCTTGAAAGACCGCTTATAAGCCTGTTCCTCCTTGGAAAAGTGTATTCTTCTGGACTTGCCTCTGGGAGCAGTTCCGAAAGAAGTAACAATCTTCCTCTGAGCTTTTGAATGTAGGTTGGTGTTTTCAAAAGCCCCATACCTAACACGCATACGGTATAACCATTTTGAAGGAGACATTCCCTGTGGCTTTGAAAGTCACAACCCACCGCACCGCCGGAGCAAACACCATATCCCACGTTTACTACTTCCGTCACGAGGCTCCTTATAAAATTCAGGCTTTGCACGTCTGGCCTTCTTGTTCCCACAATGCCTATCAGAGGTGTATGTTCAAGATTCCCCAAGAAAAAAAGCACGGGTGGTGGGTCATCTATTTCTTTGAGAGCTATTGGATAATTTTCGTCCTCCAGCGTCAACCATCCTATGTTTTCTATCTCCAAGGTTTTTATGACCGCTTCAGGGTCAAAGGAGAGGTCCTTTTTAAAGAGTGCCTTTGCCCTCTCCTCTCCAATAATCCTCCTACAGTCTTCATAAGTGGCGGAGAGTATGTTTTTGGCGGAGCCAAAGTCCAAAAAGAGCTTTTTTATGGAAACCTCTCCCAGACCCCTTATAGCCTTTAAAAAGAGCCAATCATATAGCCTTTCCATAGAGCCAGTTACCCAGCATGCTACCAAAGCTTTCAAAGAATGCTTCTATTACCTCCTTGTCTTCTTGAATTTCCACACAAAGCTTACCCTCACACTTACCTACCCTTACACCCCTTTTCAGAAGGTCTGGAAGCAAAGAAAAGAGTTTCTGGTTTATGGCGGAGGATATTCCCCAAACCTCCGAAAACTCAACGGGCTCTGTGCTTATTGTAAGCTCGTAGTCCTCTTCTGAAAGAACACATCCAAGGGAGGTGAGCTTCCCCTCTATTAGCTCCTTTATGCCACATTCAGATATGACCCTGACTGGCACACCGTGAAGGCTTGTAGACCACTGAGACTTTCCGCCCCTCTTTTCTAAAAGCTTTATCTCTTCTATAACCATACTCTCGTCCATGCCTTTGCACATGTCGTAAAGGGTAAGCAAAGCAACGCTTACCGCAGTGAGAGCTTCCATCTCGTAGCCCGTCCTTTGAATACCCTTTACGTAAGAAAAGACTTCTACGCAGTCTTCTTGGAGCTTTAGGTTTACTTCTACGTGCTGAAAGCTTACTGGATGGCAAAAAGGAAGAAGTTCGGAGGTTTTCTTCGTAGCCATTATACCCGCAAGCCTGCAGGCGGATACTACATCTCCCTTTGGAACTCTACCCTCCACTATAGCCCTAATGGTTTCTGGCTTTAGCCTTATTCTGCCGTAGGCTGTTGCACTCCTGAGAGTTTCAGGTTTTGAACTTACATCTACCGTTCTCACCTTATAAAACTATAAATTAGTTACCTTGCACTCCGCAAGAATTATATCTTAAATTTAATAGCCATGAAGACCGTAAGCAAGGAAGAACTAAAAAAGCTCTACGACAAGGACTTCCCCCTTTGGGCAGAGATTAACCTTGCACTTCTCAAAGAGAAAGCCTACGAGCTTGTGGACTGGGAGAACCTCCTGGAGGAAATAGAGGACATGGCAAGAAGACATCTGGATTCTGCGGTTAGTTATCTTGCGGTTATTCTGGAACATCTTTACAAGTGGGATAACTTCAGAAACCTTGCAGGGGGCGATACTGCAGGTATGGGTTGGATAAGGAGCGTAAACACTGCAAGAGGAAGGGTGCTTGCACTTCTTGATATTTATCCAAGTCTAAGGAGCAAGGTGCCTGCGGAATTAGAAAGTGCGTGGAAGATAGCCAAAAGAGAATTAGAGAGCTGGCTCATAAACAACAACTACGACCCCCAAGACTTTCACATTCCCGAAGAGTGTCCTTACACCTACGAACAAGCAATGACCAGAGACCTAAGGAAAGAATTAAAGGTGTGACCTTTGGCATTCTTGCAGACAAAGAGTCAAGCTTAATAAAGCCTTTGGTAAG
>JANWWY010000002.1 GCA_025057455.1 Aquificaceae bacterium | reverse complement strand
GGGTCTTCTGTAAGCACTTCAAGGTGCTCGGGTGCTATGTAGTTGGCTACTTCGCAGGCTTTGAATAGGTCCTCAACCAAAAAGATAGTTCCAAACCTTTCTATGGAATTTTCCGCTATTTCCCTTCTTGGAAAGTCCTCAAGAAACCTTTTCACCCATCTGGACACTTCCTGCGCATAGTCCTCGTCGGTAGTTATCATAAAAGCTCCCGCAAGTTCATCGTGCTCCGCCTGAGAAAGAAGGTCCGAAGCAGTCCACTTTGGGTCCACAGTCCCATCAGCTATGATAAGTATCTCTGATGGACCGGCTATCATGTCTATGTCCACAATTCCGTATAGAAGCTTTTTGGCAAGAGCTACGTATATGTTGCCCGGTCCCACTATTTTGTCCACCTTTGGCAAGGTTTCTGTGCCAAAGGCAAGAGCGGCTATGGCTTGAGCACCACCTATTTGGTAAACCCTACTAACACCTGCAACAAAAGCCGCCGCAAGGGTGTATTTATTGGGTTTTGGTGAAACCATTATAACCTCTTCCACCCCAGCGACGATTGCAGGCACGGCGTTCATAAGCACTGTGGAAGGGTAAGAAGCCTTTCCCCCTGGCACGTACAACCCCACCCTTTCAAGGGGCAAAACTCTATTACCAAGTATCATGCCTTCTTCTTCCACAAAAAAACTTCTTTCTAACTGTTTTTCGTGGAAGCGTCTTATCCTCTCGTGAGCTATCTCAAGAGCGGATTTAATGTCCTCTTCTATTTCGTTGTATGCCCTTTCAAGTTCTTCGTAAGGAACTTCCATCGCATCAGGTTTTAGGTCAAGATTATCAAACCTCTTGGTGTATTCAAGCACAGCTCTGTTACCCTCTCTTTGAACCCTCTGAATGATTTCCTTTACTACAGGCTCATACTCTTCTGTAAGAATCTGCCCCCTTTCTTTCAAAAAGCGAAGCCTTTCGTTGAACCTCCAAGCGGAATTTCTTAAATCCTCTATACGCATAGTATAATTAGCATACCATGAGAGCGGTCATCCTTGAAGACTTTGGAGGTATAGAAAAACTCAAGTTTGTGGAAAATTTCCCTACGCCACAGATAAAGGAAGATGAGGTGCTTGTGCGCGTTAAAGCGGTGGCATTGAACCACTTAGACATATGGGTTAGGATGGGTGCCTTAGCGGTAAAGCCTGAGCTCCCCCATGTGCTTGGTTCAGATGTGAGCGGTGTAGTAGAAAAGGTTGGAAGTTTAGTAAAACACGTAAAGGAGGGGGATGAGGTAGTGATTGCTCCTGGGCTTTCCTGCGGTGTGTGTCATGAATGTCAATCAGGTCACGATAATCACTGTAGATACTACGACATTCTTGGGCTCAAGACTAAGGGGGGCTACGCCCAGTATGTAAAGGTACCAAAGGAAAACGTCATAAAAAAACCCTCCAACCTTAGCTTTGAAGAAGCCAGCAGTTATCCCCTTACTTTTCTTACCGTGTGGAATGCCTTGGTAAACAAGGCTCAGATAAAACCCAACCACAGGGTGCTAATATGGGGTGGCTCTTCTGGTGTTGGAGTGGCAGGCATACAGCTTGCCAAACTCTTTGGTGCCTTTGTTGTTGCTACTGTAGGCTCAGAGGAAAAGGCAAAGAGATGTATAGAACTGGGAGCACATGTGGTAATAAACCACTACGAGGAAGATGTAGTCAAAAGGGTCAGGGAGCTTTTCAAAGAAGGCGTGGATATAGTAGTGGACCATGTGGGCAGTCAAACTTTCCGCAAGAGCGTAGAATGTCTTAAAAAGGGAGGAAAGCTGGTGTTTTTTGGCACCACCACGGGTTCCGAAGCTCAGATAGACATTAGATACGTATTTGTGCGTGAGATAGAGCTTTTGGGTGTTTACATTGGACCAAGGGCTGACCTTTTTAAGATTACTGAACTCTTTGAAAGGGGTCTTTTGAAGCCAGTGGTGGACAGGGTTTTTCCACTGGAAGGGGCCGCAGAAGCTCATAAGTATTTAGAGGAATCCCGACACTTTGGAAAAGTGGTTTTGAGGGTAGATTAGTTAAAATATACCCATGCCCATACAAGAAAGCTACAGAGAGGAAGCATTCTCAAGGCTCAAAAGGTTATGTTCCCTTATTGAGCCTCACGTAGAAGCTTTTATACAAGATTCTGACCCAGAAGACCTTGAAATGGGTCTTAGGTTTGAACTAAAAATGCATGACGTAGAAGACCTGTGGAAAGAGGCTGTGGAAGAAAACAACTACATGGAAGTAGTTTACACGGAAATTATGGAGCATCACGACGGGGCATACCTAAAGGCTACTTTCAGAAATAGTCTGGAAAACTGCTACGGTGAGAGGTACGTGAGTATTAGGAGCTCTGGGAGGGTAGAGATATCTCACGCCCTTTTTATGGATTTAAAGGGCATAAGGATAAGAGTGGAGAAAAAGGGTAAGGGGAATTTTGAACTTTTTGCAAAGGCTTTATGAAGGTTTTTGTGTCCCTTGGTGAGAGGTCTGCGAGCAATTACATTTACGAGATATTCAAGGACGTTAAGGGCATAAACTTTACCGCCATAACCGACGAGAGGCTTGAAAGCATAGGATTTGAAAGCATAGCCAAGATAGAGGACCTTTCGGTGGTTGGCATAACTGAAGCCATTCCCAAAATACCCTACGTCTACAGCCTATGGAAAAGGATAGAAAAGCTACTGCCGGACATGGATGCCATAATACTTTGTGATGCACCTGCTTTTAACCTTCCACTGCTAAAGCGTGCAAAGGGCAAAGTAAAGAAGGTCATCTACTTCATATCCCCTCAGGTATGGGCTTGGAAAGAAGACAGAGCTAAACTTATCTCTGAGCTTGTGGACCACCTTGTGGTGCTACTGCCATTTGAAGCGGAATTCTACGAAAAATATAAAAGAGAAGGCTTTCACGTTCACTTTGTAGGTCATCCTCTTGTGGACTTGGCAAAGGCATCTCTGACCGAAAGGCAGGTAAGGGAAATCCTCGGCGTAGAGAGCTATATGGCTGTGCTTCCAGGTAGCCGTTGGAGCGAAATAAAAAGGCACGTACCTTATTTGAGGCAGGTCTTTAGATGCTTGGAGCCTCGTATGCCTATCTTTATTCCCACCTTCGAGAGCTTCAAAGATTACATAAGGGAGGGTTTGAAGGACTTTCCGGTCAGGACAATAACCCCAAAGGACATGGAAAAGCCCGCCTACAACCTTATGGCTTATGCGGATTTTACGCTTGTTGCCAGCGGAACCGCGGAGCTCGAGGCAAGCCTCCTATTTTCTCCACACTTGGTCTTTTACAGAGTCAGCCCTATCTCATACCTTTTGGGGAAACTTCTCGTAAAGGTAAAACACATATCGTTAACAAATCTTATACTGAACAAGGAAGCAGTCCCCGAGCTGGTGCAAAAAAAGCCCCAACAGCTCTGTAAAGCTCTTAAAGAGTTTTTAGAAGACGTCAAGGCAAAGGAACAGATGTTAGGAGAGTTTAAAAGGCTGAGGGATATGCTGGGTGGTGAAGGTACCATACTTAAGCTAAGGGAGCTCTTCCTCCAACTTTTGCACCATAGCTAAGGTGCTTCTAAAGGGTTCTGGCTCTTCTGCCTCAAAGCTAAGCCACCTTTTCTCCACAGGATGTTCAAAGGCAAGGTGGTAGCTAAACAGCATGTGACAATCATCCATGACTTCAAGCAACCTTCTGTCTACGGAGCTTCTCTTAAAGCCATAGGTATAATCCCCAAGTATGGGAAAGCCCAATGAGGAAAGGTGAACTCTTATCTGGTGAGTTCTTCCAGTGTGTATTTTAACCTTGAGCAGGCTTATACTTTGACGGTAAAACCTTTTTAAGACCCATACTTCGCTCATCGCAGGCTTGCCATCTTCCCTTATTGCAAACCTTTTTCTGTCTATCAGATGCCTACCTATTGAAGCTTCAACATATTTATAATCCCACTGAGGTAAGCCTTTTACGAGAGCTTTGTAAAACTTTTCTACCCTTCTTTCCTTGAACTGCTCTGTAAGGCCTCTGTGAGCTATGTCTGTTTTTGCTACCACCATAAGACCCATCGTGTTTTTGTCTAACCTATGGACTATACCCGGTCTTTCCACACCACCTATGGAGGAGAGACTCTTTACATGATACAAAAGGGCGTTTACCAGAGTGCCAGAAGTATAGCCAGGTGAAGGATGGACAACAAGGCCACAGGGCTTTAGAAGCACTATTATATGCTGGTCCTCATAAAGTATATCTATGGGTATATTCTCTGGAAGTACCTGCAGGGGTTCAGGCTCTGGCAAAAGAAAGGTTATCCTCTGACCTTCTTTTAACCTCTTTGATGGTTTTTTTACAGTAAGGTCATCTACAAGCACGTAACCCTCTTCTATGAGTTTTTGATGGTAGCTCCTTGAAAAGTCTGGATATACCAATGACAAAAACTGGTCAAGCCTTAGCCCTTCCTGTCCTTCCTGAACTTCAAAAATCAGACTTTCAACTATTTTCCTCTTTAAGTTTGACATATACCTGCACTTCTTTCGGCTCCTCTTCTAAGTTAAGGCTCTTTACATAGCCAAGCAAAAGGTTGTATAGCACCCTCTTGGGAAAGTCTTTTAGGTTTACCTGCTTGCCGTTTACGAGGATTTTTACGTCAAGCTCTGACATCTAACTAATTTTACCTCATTATCTGAGGTCTCTCTAGGGTGCCAGATATCAAAACCCTCATTCCAAGCCCAGAAACCTGTCCGTTTAGTGAAGACTTTAGAGGGTCTCTTCTCTTAAAAACTATCTGACCATCGCCCACAAGCTCTGTACCCATAAACTTAGCCCTTGCGGTAAACACCCTTCCCTTCAGTTCGAGGGAAAGACTGTCCAACTTCGTATCCTGCACCTCTATACCCTTTATGTTAATGCGTCCGTATATACCTTCCTTTGCCAGAAGGTCGGCGGAGAGCTCTTCTAAACCACGCAGGCAGGTAAAGCCGTCCGCCCTTATACTTATGCTAAAAGGAGACCAGCCTAACCTCAAAGGCTTGCCCTCGCAAAGCCCATAAACAGTGACTTTAAAGAAACTGAGGGAAATTCTTAGCGTGTCAAACCTTGCAAGCTTTGACTTCTGGTCGTAGAGGTTAACACCTGTTAGTTTTACTTCTGTAAGGCTCTCTTCTACCTTCTCCGCTGTCAAGTATAGGTTTCTCTTTGAGAGCTCCCTGTCAAGAAACAAAAACTTGGGAAAGGTCAGAAAAAAAACCACAGCAAGGAATATTGGAAACCCAACAACGTAGGCTAAAAGATGCTTAAGGTTCAGTCTTTTCATTCTTCCTTTGCTTTTTCATTAGCTTTTTTAGTTCCTCCGCCAGCCTCTGATGCTCCTGAGTTATTCTCGTCAGATCTTCTGGTTTCTCAACGATGTAAGGAGTCAGGAATATGAAAAGGGATACTTTATCCTCCGTCTGCGAATCTCTTCTAAAGAGTCTGCCAAAGATTGGCAAATTTTTAAGCCCGGGCACTCCCTCTTCTGTGCTAATACTTCTTGTGCTAACAAGCCCGCCTATTATTATGGTTTGTCCGTTTTCTACTACCACATCCGAGTTTACCTGTCTGTTGGAGGTAACAGGCACCGCATAGCTGAGTTGCCCTACCTGTGGTCTTATAAAGTCCACTATTTCCTGAACCTGAAGGTTAATCATGAGCCTTAGGTTACCCTCAGCTATGGTGGGGGTTATTTTTAGGTCTAAACCCACCTCCTTGTAGTCGTAAGTTATGACAGGTTGTCCGTTTATGTCAAACTTCACGCCCGAGGCAAAGGGTACTACTTGGCCTACTTTTATCTCCGCAGTCTGATTGTCAAGGGTTAGGACCTTTGGGTTGGATATGAGGTTAAAGCCAGTGCCCTTTTCAAGGAGAGAAAGTAAAAGCACAAGGTCTGGAAAGAAAAGAGTAGTACCCCCTATGGTAACGGTTCTACCCACGTTGTTTATAAAACCCAAAATAAAGCTCCCCGAGAGCAAAGAGCTGTATAGGTCTTGAAGACTACCTGCACCAAATCCTGCACCTCCCTTTGAACCAATAGCCTGCCACCTTATGCCTATGTCTAAGGCTCTGCTCGTGGACATCTCCACGACGGACGCTGCAATAAGCACCTGCCTTTTTCTCACATCTAGCTTTTCTATGAGGGATTTCAACCCTTCAAATTCCTGAGGTGTGGCGTATATAAGCACCGAATTGGTGCCCCTATCAAAGCCTATGCGAAGGCCCTCTTTTGTCTGTATAGGAGAAAGGGGTTGGACTGGTTGCTTTGGAGCAGGCTGCGGCCTCTGTAGGGGCGTTTCAAGCCCCCTTATGTCAACGGGTTGAGGTTGTGGCGTCGGCTGAGGCTGAACCACGGTAGGTGAGACACCAGAAAGGAGGCTCTGAAGGCTCTTGTGAAGCTCCTCTGCGGATATAAACTTGAGAGGTACGATATAGAAGCTTCTGTCTTCCACAAATTGTGTGGACTTATCTATGGTTTTTATAACCTCGTCCACCACATTGTGCACTTCGTCCCTCGCTATGACTATGATGGCGTTTGCGTCCTTGCTAAAGGTAGCAACGCTCAAAGAACCAGTTTGCTGTTGGAGAGCGCTCAAAATTCCTTGCACGCTCTGAAAAACGCTCTCCGCCCTTGCCTTCTGTAGAGGATAGAACTTTACTTTCAGAGTCCTTTCTGGAGAATCGAGCTCTTTGAGTATTCTCTTTACCTTATCTACGTTTTTGCCTATGTCAGCGATTATTAGAGTGTTTGTCTGTGCATGAACGCCCGTCTTGGCAAAGGGTGAGAGAAAGGGTTGTATAGCCTGTTGTAGCTGAGCTACTTGAGTATTTTCCGCAGTGAATATGTATATGACTATCTCCGCACCTGTGATTGGCTTTTTTGGCTCTGCAAGAGGTATGGCTTGAGCTATGGGAACTATACGAACAAAGTTTTTATCCTCTATTACGCCGTAGCCTTGAAGCGTAAGAGACATAACAAAAAGCTCCCATGCCTGCTGAAGGCTTACCTGTTTTGCGGAGCTTATGGTAATCGTTCCTTTTACCGCTGGGTCAAGCACTATGTTTTTCCCGGTAAGCTCCGACATGAATTTGACCACGAGGCTTATGTCTGCGTTCTGAAAATTTAGGAAAACCCTTCCTGTTTTTCTCTGCTCCTGAGCCTGTCTTTGAAGCTCTTCAATCTCCTGCGTTTTTGCAGGCACCCATAGGAAAAGCAGAAGTAAAAGAGGCAGAAACCTTTTCATCACTCCACCCTCAAAGAAATTTCTAATATCTCATTGCCCCTCTGTATGTTTAGCCTTATACTGCTTTCATTTCTCAAAACCTGCAAAATCCTAAAGGCATCCTCACCGCTTCTTATTTCTTGGTTGTTTATAGACAGAAGCACATCACCCGCTCTTATGCCCGCCCTTTCAAAAAGGCTT
Source organism: Aquificaceae bacterium (assembly GCA_025057455.1). Lineage (GTDB taxonomy): Bacteria > Aquificota > Aquificia > Aquificales > Aquificaceae > Pampinifervens. The sequence continues at coordinate 85,217 of JANWWY010000002.1, read as the reverse complement.
CCTGGCTCAACCCACTCAAAGAGAAAACCCCTCGTTCTCCCTTCTTGCACGAAGGGAACCAACCTTATCTGCCTAAACATTATACCTGGGTCTGCGGTTATACGTTCCAGCTCCCCCTTTGATATGGCTGATTGAACGCTCTTTGAAGCTTGAGGCGTGGGTAGGGGTTTGGCGGGCGAGTAGCTTGCGTCTGGCGCTGATTCCTGGCTAAATCTAAAGCCAATAGCAAGTCTATCTTCACCCTTAACTAAAATCAAGTAATTTCTCTCAATGCTGACCACTCTGTACGCACTCACCTGAGACCCCACTCGCAAGGTCCTTGGGCTTCCATCCACTTCAGCCAAAGCCATTCTCACACTTCCCGTCACCGTAGCAATAAGTTTTATGGATGGCAGACTCTTCTCCGTTTTCTCTTCTTTGGGATACAGACTCTCAAACTTGGCAAAGAGTCCAGAGGGGTTTACCTCCTCCCTTCTTATCTGCGGTACCTTTGTTGGTGTAGCCGTCAAAAAAAGCAGGTAGAAAAGGCTTAAAAGCCCCACTGAGATAAGAAAGAAGGGAGGTACCCAGTACATCGGCTATAGTATTATAAGCCTATTCTGTACGTCTTATCCTTGAACCTTATATCCATCCACTGTGGCAATCCTTTGAACTCGTCAAAGAATTGACCATTAGAAAAGGCTCTAAAAGAAAGCTCCTCAAACCTTCCAACTCTTACCAGTTTGTCCTCCTCATAAAAGGTTATGTCTCCGTAAGGGTAAGGAAATTCGTAGTAGTAGAGCCAGCCATCCCTGTATATGTAAGCACACTTTACAAGTCCTTGGTAATAGTCACCCGAGGATGTAACCATAAATAGACCATCCTTTTTTATATACAGGTCTGTAGCACCTGTGAGTTTTCTTTGCAAGTCCCAGAATAGAAAAATCTCCCCCTTTAGGAGCTCTGCGGACTCCAACATAAAGTATGAGTTTCTCGTTGAAGAATAGAAGCTGTAAGAGAGTACACTGAAAAAGACTCCCATAAGAACAAGAACAAGAAGAACTTCTAAAAGGGTAAAGCCCCTTTTCATCTCTTTAGTCTGTAAAGGACAAGCTCCGCACCCCCAAGTTTGTAGGAGAGCTCCTCTATTTCTGGATAATCCCTTAGTGTGCTTCTACTTTCTTCAAGACCTTCTGTGCGACCTTCCACCAAAAGGTTATTGAGCTGGATTAGGTCCTTTGCCAAGGTCTCCGCGTAAGATTGGTCTGCCCTTGCTTTTGCCAACAGCTGATACACAACTGAAAAGCCAACAGACAGTATAGCTATAGCAACGATGAGCTCTAAAAGGGTAAAACCTTTACTGCCACACATCTATGTCGTCCTCCGTGCCTTCCTTGCCGTCTGGTCCAGCAGACCTAAGCTCAAAGGGTCTGTTTATACCCGGCGACATGTACAAAAACTCCCTGTCCCATGCATCTTTTGGAATTTTGTCCATGTACTGTCTCCACCTTTGTGGCACCGGTGGCGTTGTAGGCTTTTCCACCAAAGCCCTAAGACCTTGCTCTGTGGTGGGATAGAAGCCGTTGTCTAATTTATACTGCTCTAAGGCATCCTTTACAGCTCTTAGCTGGACTTTGGTTGCCTCTACCTTTGCCTCGTCCACCCTTCCCGTAATACGCGGTATAACTATGGCGGCAAGTATGCCCAGTATGATGATAACGACCAAAAGCTCAATAAGGGTAAAACCTTTTTGCCTCATGATAGGTTATAGTATAGCACCAGCGGTAGGTTATCTTCTAACGCCCGCACTTATTTCGCTCAATGGCAGAACTACGCTGAGCACTACCACCGCCACCAAGGCACCCACAAGGAGCATGGCAATGGGTTCTACAAACCTCAGCCAAAAGGAAACAATTCTCTCCGCCTGGTGCTCATAAAGTTCCTGAAGCATTTTTAGACTTCTTTCAAGCTCACCGCTTCTCTCGCCCATAGAAAGTAAGTTTACGAAGTTATCGGGCAAAACTCCCCTATCTCTTAAAACACTGCTCATACTCCTACCCTTTGCCACCTCAACCTCAACACCCCGCAAAGAAGCCCTTAAGTATGCATTGTTAAAGCTTCCTACGCTAAGGGTCAAAGCTCTTGTAATAGGAATCCCAGAAGATAAGGACATTAGAAGAGTTCCCGCAAACCTTGATAGGTTGTAATAAAGGGAAACCTTCCCAAAGATTGGGACATACAGCCAGTATCTGTCCCATACCTCTCTTCCTACGATTCTGTACCTCAGGACAAAAAGGACAAGAAGTAAAGGAAAAGCATAAAGAATATAAGACAGAAGCTCAGAAAAGAGTATGAGTGCTTTGGTAATAAGTGGGAGCTCTTTCCCAAGACCTTGCAAAACACTTACTATCTTTGGCACGACCACCTTGACCACCACAAAAACAGCCAAAAGACTTGCCAATATTACAAAGGAAGGATAAGTAAGCGTTGTAAGAACCTTCATCCTAGTTTCTGCGGTTTTCTGCAAGTACTCGCCCGCTATTCGGATAACATGCTTTAGGTTTTCACCCCTTTCCGCTACTTTTAGCATTTCTACAAAAAAGTCTGGGAAAACTCCAGCTTCATAAAAAGCCCTGTGAACGCTATAGCCCTTTTCGAGGGATGCTTTTACCTTCATTAAGGCTTCTCTGAGCCTCTTCTCCGGGGTTTGAGAAGCCACAACCTCCAAAGCCTTCAGTAGGTCAAGTCCACCTTCTAAAACCATGTATAGCTCAAGGAGTAAAAAGGAAAGGTCTTGGGAAGAGACCCCTCTATAAAATTTTAGCTTTAGCCTTTTTATCTCCTCTACGCTGTTAGGTAAGCTTAGCATAGCTTAAAGTTTACAATACCCTAAACACCAGATGATATACTAAAGACTGCGAGCATCATGGAAAATACTAAAAAGCCTACTATTAGGCCCATCAATACAATTATGCTTGGCTCTAAGAGACTTATAAATCTTCTTATGTTGTCCTTGAGCTCTTCGTTAAACTGAGTGTATATCCTGTAAAATGCCCCAGCCAATTCCCCAGATTGTTCACCAACAGAAACTATCTCCACAAAAACAGCCGGGAACAGCTTATGTTTACGGATTGCCTGACTTAAAGCTGCGCCACGTAATACCTCCCTTTTAACATCCTGCAATCTCTTTTTTATGCTTAATAAGCTTACAGTTTCTACAGATATATCAAGTGCAACGTTTAGGGGTAGATTGCTTCTTAACAGGGAGTAAATACTTTGCGAGAACCTTATAAGCTCAACCTTAAGCACCATACTACCGAAGAAGGGTATTCTTAAGACAAGGTTTTCTATCGTCTCCTTCCTCTTTCTGATAAGAAACCTAAGAGTAAAAAGCACGGACAACACCAGAAACAATAGGGCGATTATTATATAGCTAAATACGTCCGATATAAAAAATGCTAATTTAGTTATAAACGGAAGTTCTATGTCTACAGTTTGAAGTACAGTCTTAAACTTTGGAACAACATACATACTTATCATCATGAAGGAGAATAAGCTTATAGATAACAAGAAGCTCGGATAGATTATCGCATTAATAATACTCCGCCTTAACTCATTCCTCTCGCTCAGTGCATCTATGAGGAGTTCTAATATTTCTTCTAAATTTCCGCTTTCTTCTCCAGATTTTATCATTTCTATGTAGCTTTTTGGAAAAATACCAGAATTTCTTAGAGCATTGCTAAAGGAGCTGCCAGACCTTAGATCGTTGAGCACATTGGTCAGTTGTTGTGAGTATTTCTTTTCAGACTTTGACAGAAAGGCCATGGCTCTGTCCGTTGTAAGACCGGATTTAATCAGTTGATAAAGCTGTCTTGTAAAGGTTTCTAAAAACTTGTAGTTTACCTTACTATCTCTAACAGACAGCTCTTCAAGCTGTATTATGGTCATACCCTGACTTTTTAGCTTACTAACAGCCTCCCATTTGTCTTCTGCCTCTACAACACCCTCTAATATTTGGTTTTCATATAAGGCTTTATACCTGTACTCCATTTATCGAGTACCCTTTAAGGTAAAACTGTTTAACCCTTCACTTTCTCTGGTTTCGAAACTTACTACGTTAAAGGAGCTCCTTAGAGCTTCTTCGGTCTTTTTTACGTCTTTTGCATACCCTTCTATGATAAATTCGTTTCTGGTTACGGAGAAGGATACTAACCACGAATCCTTCGGTAATCTATTTGATATTACTGACAGCAACTCTACTGGTTTTACTCTGCTATCCAATTGTTCTATTACAGCCTTATGTCGAGATATTGTTTCTGATAATAAATCACGTTCAGAAGCAAGCTTTTCAACGGATTTTACCTTTTTTTCTATGTTAGACAGCTTGTATTTCCAGTATGCTATGTCCACAATAGGCACAATGATGGATGTTAAAAGTAAAAATACTGCGGAGGCAATATACAATAATTGTTTTTTGCTAATAATCATTCTCCTGTCTATAAAAGACGAGGGCGGTTTCCATGCTTTATTTAAAACACTTAATAATAATGCAGGTACATCTATTTTGGAGCTACATTCCGCATTCTCTTCTAATAACCAATCCATAATAACTTTGTTTCGAATTCTAACAACTTCAGCATAGGAGCCCTTGTTTATGCACATGGATTCATCTGAACTTTCCATGGCAGTATAAACGTAGGCCGAAGGGATGAGTAACTTAACATTCCGCAAGCTTTTAAAAAGTTCATAAATCTCCCTTTTAATGGCTATAATCATAATCTCAATTGCTTCTTCGTGGATTTTTGTCAAATGATACACAAATTTAAGTTCATCTGTAGATGCGGGGAATATGTCGTCAATGTTATAGTAAATGGCCTCCTCTATGTTGTTTAGAACATCTTTGGGGAAACGCCACTTTCTTACCATCACCATGTCCCTTGAAATGGCCACTGCAAGCTTGGACTTTGAATACTCAGAGGAAATAAAATCTTGCAGGGAGTTCAGATAAATCCGCTCACCATTATCAAGGAGAATCTCAACACCCTTCTCACTAATTTCTACTCCGGCTTTCCTCTTCATACTGGATTTGCTCATAAGAATTATACTATAGAAAAACTGCTAAATATTTTGCTTGAAACCCTGTTATCATCGCCTGTTTATGAAAAAATACTTTAGAAGTTTGCCAGCTTCTTCTATGGGTATATACTCCCACCTTACTCTGTGGTTAAAGGCTGGCTCATCTAAGAGATTGTACCTGCTCATTACACCCCCAACTTTTTCATCAAGAGCAAAAAAGAAAAGTCTGTCAACCCTTGCCAAAACCATAGCATAAGCACACATGGGACAGGGTTCCAAACTCACATAAACCTCACAGCCATAAAGATGTTTCTGACCAAGCTTTTCTGTAGCCTCCCTTATGGCTACAATTTCTGCATGGGCGGTAGGGTCTTTTAGCTCTTCCACTCTGTTGTGAGCTTTTGCCAATACAACACCATCCTTCACTATTACACAACCTACCGGAACCTCACCCCTTTTAAGAGCAGTTTTTGCTTGCTCTATGCATAGGTTTACGAACTCTTGCACCTCTTATAAATTTAGCATCTCTTTGCCTAAACAACTTCAAAAGCTACAAAGCCTAATGGTTTTAAACTTGCCAGAAGCCTTCTATTAGAGTAAATTTAAAAGCATGCTTACAGTAGCACTAGCCATATGTCAGGTTCTTCTATTTGAACAGCCTGGTTGTGCATCATGTAAAGCCTCTTACAGAGAACTTGGTGGATACCCAAACCTAAGGGTGGAGGTCTATGATATAACAAAGGACAGAGACCTTGCAAGGTCCTATAAGGTTTTAGGGTCTCCCACCATAATCTTTCTAAAAAATGGCGAAGAAATAGGTAGAGTCTACGGCTATATGCCACCCCTTATAAAGTCCTTGGCGGAAAAGTGTTCATGAATGTACTACCTTTTGAAAACTGAACCTTTCGAGTACTCCTACGAGGACCTGAGGAGGGAAGGAAAAACAAAATGGGACGGCGTTAAAAATCCTCTGGCTCAGAAGTACATAGCGAGTATGAAAGAGGGGGATGTTTGTTTCATATACCATACGGGTAACATAAAAGCGGTTGTTGGTCTTGCGGAAGTTATATCCAAACCGTACAAGGATAAAAATGGACTTTGGGTTGTGGACATAAGGGCTACGGAAAGGCTAAAAAGGTATGTGTTCTTGAGAGATATCAAAGAGTGTGCGGAGTTCAAGGAATCTCCGCTCACAAAAATTCCAAGGTTGTCCGTGGTTCCTCTTACACAAAACCAAGCAGAAAGGATTTTAAAGCTTTCAGAGCATGTGGAGTAAACTTCCTGCCCGAATTATCTGACTGTTGGGAACCACCATATCCGCACCTAGCCCCTTAGCTTTTTCCATTAGGTCTGTCCTTTTGTGTCCGCAGTAGGCTATTACCTTAGCCCCACAATCCTTTAGAGTTTTGACGGTCTCTACGGGAAACTGCTCAAGGTTTACCAAAACCACCTCCTCGCCCCTATAGTCATTACCCGACCTAACTTCATGCTCCGCAAGGGATGACCTTATCCTGCTAAGAAGTATTAGGTTGTTTTCCATGAGGAGTACTTTCATGCTTTAGCACCTCCAAGGAGTTTAGTAAACTCTTCTTAAATTCTTCCTTAAACTTATGAGACCAAAAGGCTACCTTCAAAGTGCTACCTTCGAGTTTTACCCAGATTTTCCTGTGGACAGTGTAGAAAGCTATTAACATACCACCAACCACCAGTATGGAACCAAACCATATTATGGGAGTTCCAGGTTGGCGGGATACCTGAAAACCACTGAAGAATTGAGGTTCAAAGTCTACGAGGAAGAAGACATAGGGGAAGTCCGCAAGTTCAGCCATCTGAGATTGAGCAAAAACCGTAAGTTCTGGCGAGTAGACTACTGGCACGTTGTAAGGTTTTCCATCAAGGAGAACCTTTACTACAAGGGCTGGTTTTAGCTCACCCTGAAAGCCCTTCTGTTCATCTTCAATGTTTAAAGTGGACCTATCTATGGAAAGGAGCATGTTCTTAAACTCTGAGACTTTACCCGCTTTTAGCTCTACTTGACCTATGAATGCCTTCCTTGGGTCAATGGAAGCTAACTTCTTGTCGAAAATGGATATTTTTGCCCTGCCAGCCTCCCCCGTAAGCCCGTAGGTAGCCTGAAAGATTCGGTAGGTGCCAAAGTCAAAGGGAGAGTTTACCGCAGTCATACCTTCTGCTTTTACCTTTCCCTCTTGAATTATCTTTATGTCACTTTCAAAGCTTGCTATGGCATCCTTAAAAGGTGTTTCCTTTTGTTTACCTTTTCTCTGAAACTCTTCCTCGTAGCTAACTATTCTAAAGTCTTCCAGCTGAATCTGAAAAGGCAGTTTAACGCTTTGCTCCTTGGCCTGTATTATAAGCGTGTCGCTCTTTAAACCTTCCGGAACTATTACAGACCCCCTTATGCCAAACAGAGCATCCACAAGGGCACCAGCCATGATTACCAAAAGACCTATATGCACCACATACACGCCAAGGCGAGAGTATTTGCCCTTCTCCGCGTAAAAGTAAGTTATGTCTCCTACTCTATCCATGTAAACCTTAAAACCGAGACTCCTAAGAAACTTTGCTACCTTTTCCTCTGTTATGTTCGCATGCAAGGATATGGGCTTTAGATGTCTTTCCAAGTGCTCGTCCAGCCTTTGAAAGCGCTCTTTTGTAAAGGTTTGAACCCACACCCTTGGAAGCCTCTTGAAGGAACAAGCTATTAGGTTTATAGCCAGAAGCACTATAAGACCAACATAATACCAAGAACGAAAAACGTCAGTTATCCAAAGCCTCCAGAGCCAATAGCCCACATCCGCACCAAACCTATCAAGGTAGAACTCTATAGGCTGGTTCTGTTGCACATATGTAGAACCAAGCATGGAAAGTAATCCCAACACTATCATGATGAAGATTGCAAGGCGTAAGTCTGCAAGAAAGTCAAAGAGAAAGGAAGAAAGACTTCTTTTTTTGGCATACTCTTGTCTGAGATACATGTAAATGCTATAGGCATAGGAAGCCAAGGAGAAGCTAAACAGAGCAAGGGTGCCACCGAGGAGTGCAAAGTAAAGGATACCCCTTTCTTCAAGGTGGAAAAGTCCAGCTATAAGAACCGCAGTAAACACAAGGAAGGAAACCACTAAGAGGGCATAACCCCTAAAGCTTTGCTCTTGTCCAGTCATGGTAAAAAAATATAAACTGTGCCTATAATTTTAGAATGCTTATTTTTGAACTTTCCTCAAAGGGCAGAAGGGGCTACAACCTGCCCCAGTTGGATGTGGAAAGAATAGACCCTCAAGCCTATCTGGGTGAATACTTCCGTGAAGACCTGAAATTTCCAGAATTATCCCAGCTTGATGTGGTTAGACATTACACCAGGCTTTCACAACTAAACTACGCCATAGATACCACCATGGTGCCCTTGGGTTCCTGCACCATGAAATACAATCCCAGGATAAACGAAGAACTTGCAGACATTGAAGGCTTCAAAAACCTCCATCCAATGACACCAGACCAGTATGCACAGGGAACTCTTAGGTTGATTTACCAACTGCAGGAGCTTTTAAAAGAAGTAGGGGGGTTTAAGGCCGTATCTCTTCAACCTGCTGCCGGAGCACATGGTGAGTTGCTTGGTCTTTTGATGATACTTGCCTATCACAAGGACAGGGAGAACCTCCACAAAAGGAAGGTTTTGGTCCCTGATACGTCTCATGGCACAAACCCAGCCACTGCCAGTCTTTGTGGTTTTGAGGTAATTACCGTCAGAAGCGACCAGAAAGGAGAGCTTGACTGGGAGGATTTTGAGAAAAAACTCACCGATGATGTAGCCTGCTTTATGATAACCAATCCTAACACCTTAGGGATTTTTGAAAGAAGAATAAGAGATATAGCTGAGGCTCTTCACAGAAGGGATGCGCTCCTCTACATGGATGGTGCCAACATGAATGCTTTGGTTGGCTTGACTAAGCCAGGTGATTGGGGTGTGGATGTTATGCACTTTAACTTACATAAAACCTTTTCTACGCCCCACGGTGGTGGAGGTCCAGGCGGGGGTGCGGTCGGTGTGTCGGACAAGCTGGAACCTTACCTACCAGTTCCAGTTGTGGTTTTTGAGGATGGTCAATACAGGCTCAATTGGAACAGACCCAAAAGCGTGGGGAAACTTCTTACCTTCTACGGACATGTATCAGTTATTATAAGGGCTCTGGCTTATATTCTCTCCTACGGTTCTGACCTAAAAAAAGTTGCACAGCATGCAGTGCTTAACGCCAACTACCTCAAAGGTCTTCTGAAAGGTGTGTTTCTTGACCCTTACGAGCATGTGCCACGCATGCATGAATTTGTCCTGTCTGCGCAGAACCTTCTCAAGCATGAAATAACTGCTATGGATGTGGCAAAGGCTCTTTTGGACAGGGGTTTTTATGCCCCCACCGTATACTTCCCTCTCACCGTCAAAGAAGCTCTTATGATAGAACCCACAGAAACAGAAAGCCCCAAAACTTTAGAGAGGTTTGCACAGGCTTTGAGTGAAATTGCGGAACTTGCTCAAAAGGACCCACAGTCTATAAAGCTTGCACCATCAAAGACACCAGTGAAAAGGATAAAGGAGGCGGAAGCAAACAGAAAGCCTGTGCTTAGAGCCTCATTGGCATAACCACGCAAAGGTATGGGTCCTTCTCCTCGTCGTTGGATTCTAAGACTACTGGACTGTCAGGGTCAACCACCTTCATCCAAATTGTGTCCACATCAAAGCTGTCCAGGGCTTCTATAAGATACCTGCCGTTAAAACCTACCTCAAGAGCTTCACCGTTGTAGTCTACATCAAGCTCATCCCTTCCTTCACCGTACTCTGGGTCAGAGATTTCAAGGATTGCCATGTTTTCAGAGAAAGTGATTTTTACAGGAAAGGCAGAGGATTCTGCGATGGCTGATAGCCTCTTAAGGCTTTCAAGGAGGGAGTCTCTTTGCACGAGGATATCGTAGTTGAAGCTTGTAGGTATCACGGACATGTAATCTGGGTATTCACCCTCCAGTAGCCTAATGGCAAGCCTCCAATCTTCACCCGTAAGATGGGCAAAGGACTCGTCCTTACCGCAGTGAACCTGACCAAAATAGTCCTTTAGCAAACCCTGTATAACCCTAAGGCTTTTTCTCGGCACAAGGAGTTCCATCGGGAAGTTGCCCCTTTTCCAAAAGAGTGCAAGCCTATGACCGTCAGACCCCACAAAATGAGTTTTGCCGTCCACCTCGTGCACGTAAAGACCCTGAAGGGCATAGCGAGCATCGTCCTTTGATATGGCATACTCCACTTTGTCTATAGCCTTTAGTAGGTCAAGGGCTGGAAAATGGGCGGATGTTGAAGGCTGTGGAAACTCTGGGAAATCTTCGGGGTCTATAGTGGAAAGCTTGAAGGTGCTCCTGCCTCCGCTAACTACAAGCTTATCCTCTTTCCACTCAAGGGAAACGGTGGCGGAAGGTAGGCTTTTTACGATGTTTGTCAGCTTATCCGCATTGGTGGCTACCTTTCCTTCCTCTTCTACCTGTGCTGGTAGGTCAAGAGAGAGAAAGTTCTCCAGGTCTGTAGCCCTGAGTTGGAGCCTACCTCCTTCAACCTCAAGTAGAAAGTTATTGAGTATGGGCAGGGCTGATTTTTTTTCCGTGGCATTTTTTGCCTTTTGAAGAGCGGAAAGGAACTCCTCCCTATCTATTTTAAGCTTCATGGCTTATATTATAAACCATACTAGGGTATGAAAGAAATGTATCCATCCTACCTGAATCTTCGGGAAGAAGATTGGCAAAGTCGTATTCAAAGAGCTATGGATATGTTGAGAGAGTGCAGTGTATGCCCTCACCAGTGCGGTGTAAACAGGCTCGAGGACAAGACTGGTTACTGCAAAACTGGAAGGTATGCCGTTGTTGCAGACTACTTTCCCCACAGAGGTGAAGAAAAGCCTATAAGGGGAAAAAGAGGCTCAGGCACTGTATTCTTCTCATACTGCAACATGAGATGTGTCTACTGTCAAAACTATACCATAAGCCACATGGGTGAGGGTCAAAGGCTAAAGCCAGAGGAGCTGGCAGAAGTCTTTATATGGCTTCAAAGGCTCGGCTGTCATAACATAAACTTAGTCAGTCCTTCCCATGTGGTGCCTCAAATTCTGGAGGCTCTTTACATAGCGGTAAATAGAGGATTACGCCTGCCCATAGTTTACAACACCTCCTCCTACGATAGTGTTGAGACTCTAAGACTTCTCGAGGGCATAGTGGATATATACTTGGCTGATTTTAAATACGGCGATAGCCAGACGGGCAAAAAATACTCAAAGGTAAAAGCTTATTATGAAAAGGCACTACAAGCCATAAGAGAGATGCACAGGCAAGTAGGAGACCTTCAGTTAAACGAAGAAGGTGTAGCGGTAAGGGGTGTTTTGATAAGACATCTAATACTCCCTAATGGCATTGCTAACACGGAAAGGGTGCTGGAGGACATAAGAGCCATATCCTCACAAATGGCTGTTAACCTCATGGACCAGTATACGCCCTACTACAAGGCTTTTGACTACCCAGAGCTGAGCAGGAGGATTTATCCTGCGGAATTTAAAAAAGCCCTTGAACTTGCTCAGGACCTTATGCTTGTCTTGGACTAAGATGGTAAAGCAGAGAGAGCCCATAGTAGCCATAGCCACGCCACTTGGGGAGAGCGCCATAGGCGTTGTAAGAATGTCCGGGCTTGGTGTGCTACAGAGGGTAATGGACTTACTCTCAATAAAGGGAAATCCAAAACCCAGGTATGCCCACTTTGTAAAGCTAAGGGAAGAAGACGGTCAGATATTGGACGAAGGCATCCTCATATACTATCCTTCACCCAAAAGCTACACGGGCGAGGACATGGTAGAGCTTTTCCTCCACGGAAACCCTCTCATTCTCAGAAAAGCACTCCAGCTATTTTTATCAAGGGGCATAAGGCTTGCGGAGCCCGGTGAATTCACCAAGAGAGCCTTCTTAAATGGAAAGATGGACCTTTTGCAGGCAGAGGCGGTAGCAGACCTCATAGGTTCCAAGTCTGAAAGGGCTATAAAGGCTGCTCAGAGACAGCTCCAGGGTGAACTTTCTTCCTACATTAACACCCTAAGGGAAAAACTTCTTGAGGTGTTAACTTACGTGGAGGCGGATATAGAGTTTTCTGAAGAGGACATTCCCACACTAAGCAAGCAACAGCTCATAAGCCAGCTGAAGAGTTTAAACCAGAGCATTGAAGTACTGCTAACTACGGTTAAGACGGGTGAGTTTTTGAGAAGGGGTATAAACCTTGCCCTCGTAGGCAAGCCAAATGTGGGTAAGTCCTCTCTTTTTAACGCTCTGCTCGGAATTGAGAGGGCAATCGTAACAGATGTACCAGGCACAACGAGGGACTACCTGCAGGAGAGTTTTACCCTCGAAGGCATACCCATAAACCTCATAGACACCGCAGGTATAAGACACACAGAAGACCCAGTGGAAAAAATAGGGGTGGAAAGGAGCTTAGAAAAGCTTAAAAGCGCTCACATGGTTATATTTGTGGTAGACGGAAGCTCACCTTTAGAGGAAGAAGACCTCCACATATTTCAAATGGTAAAGCCTCTGGAGCACATCGTCGTCATAAACAAAAAGGACAAAGCTCAAAGACGTGAAGTGATTGAAACATTTCCAAACGCCATAAGCGTCAGTGCCCTCACAGGAGAGGGTATAAACCTGCTCAAAAGAACACTTTTAGAAAGGCTTGGCATACACGCCTTAGACAGCCTGCAAGTGTATATCTCAGTCAGGCATGAAAACCTCTTGAAAAAATCTCAGGGAGTGCTAAAATCTTTAATAAGCAGGCTTGAGACAGAAGACATATTTCCAGAAATACTTATGCTTGACTTGAGGGAAGCACTTAGCTACTTGGAAGAAATTGTAGGATTTGTTAGCACAGAGGATGTTCTTGAAAGTATATTCTCAAAGTTCTGCATAGGAAAATAGATGAGGAGGTTATCAAATAATGGAGCAAGTGCAAGAAAAAAAGGTTTACACCCTTGAAGAACTAAAAAAGCTTTCTCTTCAAGAGCTTCAGAAGATAGGAAGAGACCTTGAACTATCAAGGGTGACAGGTCTTAGGAAAGAGGAACTAATAGAAAAGATACTTACAGCTCAGGCAAAGGAAGAAGGTCTTAACTTTGTAAAAGGCGTGTTGGAAATTTTACCAGAAGGTTATGGCTTTGTAAGGAGTCCCGATAACAACTACATGCCCAGCTATACCGATGTGTATGTGGCACCCTCTCAGATAAAGAAGTTTGGTCTAAGAACTGGGGATAACATAATAGGTTTTGCAAGACCTCCTCAGGAGAAGGAGAAGTATCAGGCACTTATAAAGATAGAATCTGTAAATGGACTTCCCCCAGACCCAGAAGTGTTAAAGGCAAGACCTCAGTTTGAAAAGCTAACCCCCTACCATCCTACAGAGCGGTTTAACCTTGAAACCACTCCTACTGAGCTTTCCACAAGGGTAATAAGCCTTATAGCACCCATAGGTAAGGGTCAAAGAGGTATGATAGTAGCTCCGCCAAAGGCAGGTAAAACAGTCTTGCTCCAAAAAATAGCCAAGGCTCTAATTCAAAACCATCCGGAGGTTCACCTAATCATACTCCTCATAGACGAAAGGCCAGAAGAGGTCACTGAGATGAGAAGGATTGTAGGAGAGGGTGCGGAAGTGGTAGCCTCTACTTTTGACGAGCCACCAGAAAGACACATGCAAGTGGCGGAGCTTGTGGTAGAAAAGGCAAAAAGGCTCGTAGAGTTAAAACAAGATGTGGTTATACTCTTGGACTCTATGACGCGTTTTGGGAGGGCTTCCAACGCGGTTACACCACCAACGGGTAGGGTGCTCACGGGTGGTATAGAGGCTACAGCCCTCCAGAGACCCAAGAAGTTCTTTGGTGCTGCAAGAAACATAGAGGAAGGTGGTTCTCTCACAATAATAGCCACAGCCCTTATAGAGACTGGTTCTAAGATGGACGATGTTATCTATGAAGAGTTTAAAGGCACGGGCAACATGGAGATTCATTTAGATAGGAAGCTTATGGAGAGGAGGATATTCCCAGCCATAAACATAGAAAAGTCTGGAACAAGAAAAGAGGAACTCCTTCTGGAAGACTGGGAACTTCAGAGAATCTGGGTTCTCAGAAAGTTCCTTGCAACCATGGACCCCATAGAGGCTATGGAGTTTCTGTTGGACAAGCTCAAAAAGTTCAAGACCAACAAAGACTTCCTTAAGGCGATGCATACGTGATAGGCATCTTAGAATACCAAAAGAAACTCTCAAAGGAACAACCCAAACAGGTTAATCTGTTGCACGGTGAAGAGGAATACCTCGTAAAAACCCTTGTAGATAAACTCAGAGAAAAGTACTCTGTAAGCATACTTTGGGGTGATGAAATCTCTCCCGCGGATTTGGAAAGACTGCTGCTCACAGGAAGTATGTTTGATAGGAGAGGCGTATTGTTTGTTTACAAAGCCTTGGACCTTTTCAAGAGCATAAAAGACGTAAAACCCTTTATTTCCGCTCTTTCTCGTCTAAGAGATAAGGTGATTTTCTTCTATGTGGAATCAAAGCTAAGCGATAAGGATTTGCAGAAGGAACCCTTCTTGAGTCTCTCAAAGCTTGGGGATGTTATATCTGCGGGTAAATTGGACAAAAGAAAAATAAGGGAGACTGTAAAAAACAAGCTACAGAAGGCTGGCATAAACATAGAGGAACAGGCTCTGGATTACATGTTGGAAGCCACCTCCTATAACCTCATGGTCTTAAAGGTTGAAACGGAGAAACTTATACTCTACGGAAAAACCCATCTAACCCTTGAAGATATAAAGCACCTTCTCGTAGCAGACAGAGAGATGAGCATTTTTGATTTCGTGGATGGCATGTTACTGCGAGACTATGAAAAAGCCATAAACTCCCTAAATTCTGTTTTAAGGGCTGGAACGCATCCACTACAGGTGCACAGCCTGTTTACCAACTATGCCCTTAAGCTTTATACAGCTAAGAGCTTGGTGGAGGAAGGCAAAAGCGTGGAAGAGTCACTGGCTTTAGTAGACGTAAAACACCCTTTTCAGGTTATGAACTACAAAAAGTATTTGGGAAAAAACTCAAAACAAGACCTATGGTTCTTGATACGGAAACTTCATATTTTAGACATAAAAATGAAAGTGTTTTACGAAGACCCAGCCCAATCTCTTAGGAACTTTGTGATAGAATACATGCTTGATGAGGAAGGTACATATTACTCGTCAGACACGGGAGACCAAGATAGACTTGACCTTGAACCTTGATGGTGAAGGCACATATAAGGTAGAAACACCCGTAGGTTTTTTAACTCACATGGTAGAGACTTTAGCAAGACACGGCAGGTTTGACATACAGCTATACGCAGAGGGCGATGTGCACGTTTCTCATCACCATACAGTGGAGGATGTGGGAATAGTATTGGGTATGGCTTTTCTTCAGGCTTTGGGAGACAAAAAGGGTATAAATAGGTACGGTTATGCCATAGTTCCCATGGACGAAGCCCTGGCAATGGCAAGTATAGACCTATCGGGAAGACCCCTCTTTTTTTACGAAGACATGAATCTAAGGGGAAAGATAACGGATTTTGACTTTGAGCTAATATGGGAGTTTTTTAAGGGTTTTGCTTTAGAGAGCAAGAGCACAATCCACATTAGAGTCATTACAGGAAAACTACTCCACCATGTGGCGGAGGCTTGCTTTAAGGCTTTTGCACAAAGTTTAAGACAGGCAGTTAGTATATCTGGTAGCTTACTTCCATCTACAAAGGAAAGCCTCTGATTATTCATAGACTATAAAACCGTAGAGGTTGAGGTTTTTGAGTCTTTCAAGTTCTTTTATGGCATCCTCCCTGCTGGTGAAGGCTCCGTAGTAAACCTTAAAGACTCCTGGACTTTCTATCACGACTATATCCTTTAAGTTTAATTCCCTTTCAAGCTTTTCCTTCCATGCTTTAGCTGAACCTACAGAAGAGAAGGCACCCAGCTGTATTCTGTAAAACTTAAGAGGTGGTTGAGTATTACTTTTGGAATAATCCTCCTTATAAGTTCTTTCCTGAGGGGCAATAGTTTGCACGCTTTTGGGTGTAGTAGTTTCTGATTTTGGTGCGCTTAGGAGTCTTTGCTCTGCTATAAGCACCTCGCTCAGGAGTTCATAAGCTTGTGCTTTTAGTTGCGATGTGGTTTGTCTGTCTTCCAGAACTCTCTTGATGTATCCCTTTGCTGAGGCGTAGTTGCCCAGCCTATACTCAACCCTTGCCATATTTAAGTCTACAGTAGGACTACTTATGTTGTTGTTGATTAGTGTCTGGTAAACAATTTTAGCGGATTGGAAATCTCCTTCGCTCTCGTAGGCCTGGGCTAGCTCCATCTGAGCTTCTACGAACATAGGGTTGTAGTTGGTAGCCTTTTGGAGGTTTTGCACATACTCTTTGCTGTTGCCTAAAGCCTGATAGACCTTACCAAGATAGTAAAAGGCCATATGCTTCTGAGGGAAGGCTTCATCCTCCAGGACTTCCCTTAAGACCCTTATAGCCCTGTCATATTCACCTTGCCTGTAGTATAGAAGGCCAAGGTTAAGTTTAGCCTCTGTATAGTCCTTGTTTACCTGAAGTGCCCTTAAAAAGGCATTCTCCGATTTTTGGTATTCTTTCACTTCCATGTAAACAAGTCCCAAGGCATTCCAAACCTTTGGCTCGTTGGGTGCTATCTGAGAAGCTTTAAAAAAGTGAGATATGGCTTCCGAGTAGTTTTTAGCCAAATAGGAGGACATGCCAAGGTCGTAGTTGTACTGCCACTGGGATTTACCTACATTCTCCTCCTTTACCGCACAAGAGAGAGGTATGAAAAAAATAAACAACAAAAACCACCTTATCATTGCTTTATTAGAGCACTACCAAAGGCCTTTCTTAACTTTGTAAGCTCTTGGTTTATGTTATTAGTTCGGACTATAAGTCTGACCTTGTAAAAGTTGTCCTCTTCCACTACGTTTACCTTGTAGCCCATACCTTCAGCTTTCTGAGCTACCTTTTGAGCTCCTTCCTTACTTCTGAAGGCACCTACCTGAACTGTATAGGTCTTGGACTCCCCTTTGGGTATGCTTTTCTCTTCAGAAGGCTTTTTGGTAATTTCTTTCTCCGTATGGTCTTTTTGGGGTTTTATTACCTTTTCCTCCTGTTCTTTTCTATCCTTTGGCTCTTGCTTTTCCTCTTTTATCTTTTGGGCTATGAGGTCTTTTTCACCTTGTGGCAGTTTTTGCTCTTGTTCTTGAGAAGTAGGCTGTTGGGTCTCACTCTTTATGGGTGCGGGCTTTACCACGAGTGGGGGTGGTTTTATCTGCTCTTCTTTAGTTTTTAACCACTCGTTAAGGCCAAGATAAAAAAACACAAGAGCCACAAGTATCCCAAGCAGTATAATGAGTCTCTCCTTTTTCAACTCTGCCCTCCTTGTCTGATAATTATAAACCTTTAAACCACTTTATGGTACTCTCAAGACCTTCCTGTAAGCTAATGCGTGGAGACCAATCTAAGAGTCTTTTAGCCTTTTTTATATCCGGACATCTCCTCCTTGGGTCATCGGGTCTGGGGGGGAGAAAGACAATGTCAGAGGAAGAGTTTGTCATACGTATGATTTCTTTTGCAAGCTCCAAGATGGTTATTTCTTGGGGATTGCCTAAGTTTATCACCTCACCCTCTAAGTTTTCCCTAACCGACAGTCTAAACAAGCCATCCACCATGTCCTCTATGTAGCAAAAACTTCTTGTCTGTAAACCATCACCGTATACGGGCAATGGTTCATGTTTAAGAGCCTTCTCTACAAGCGTAGGAATCACCCTTCCATCTTTCTTCCTCATTCTTGGTCCGTAAGTGTTAAAAATTCGTGCTATCCTCACATCAAGACCATGCTCTCTGTGATAGGCCATACACAGGGCTTCTGAGAACCTTTTTGCTTCGTCGTAAACGCTTCTTGGTCCCGTAGGGTTTACGTACCCCCAGTAATCTTCAGGTTGGGGATGCACCTGCGCACTGCCGTAAACCTCAGAAGAGGAGGCAAACACATAACGGGATTTTTTTAGCTTTGCCAATCCAAGCGTGTTTAGTGTACCCAAGGAGTCCACCTTCATGGTGTGAATAGGGTGGTTCATGTAGTCCACGGGGGATGCTGGACATGCTAAGTGAACCACAAGGTCCACAGGACCATCTATGTATATGTAGTTGACTACATTGTAATGAATGAAGTGAAATCTTTTATTTCCAAAAAGATGAGCTATGTTATCTGGCGAGCCCGTTAAAAAATTGTCCATGCCTATTACATAAAAGCCCTCTTCCAGGAATCTTTCACACAGATGAGACCCTATAAAGCCTGCTACGCCAGTTATAAGGACTCTCATCTTCCTACTGGATAGTATTCAAAACCCAGAGATTTAACATGCTCAGTCTCAAAGATATTCCTTCCATCCACGATTATTGGGAGCTCCATAAGTTCCTTTACTCTCTTTAGGTTCGCCCTTTGAAACTCATCCCACTCTGTTAGAATAAGTAAAGCGCTTGCACCATCCAACGCTTCGTACATATCCCTTGCGTAGCTTACCTGTTTGCCTTCTGGGAACAGCACTTTGAAGTTTTCCACGGCTTTTGGGTCATAAAGGGACAGCTTTGCACCTTCTCTTACGAGTAAATCCACTATTTTGATGGAGGGTGCTTCCCTTATGTCGTCTGTATTGGGCTTAAATGATAGCCCCCAAACTGCCAACTTTTTGTCTCTGAGGCTCCAAAGAATACCTTTTATCTTTTCCACAAACTTTATAGGCCTTTCTTGGTTTATCTTTTCGACCTCTCTCAAAAGTCCAAAATCCAACCCGTAATCTTGAGCTATTCTTATAAAGGCTTTCACATCCTTGGGAAAGCAGGAACCACCGTAGCCTATACCTGCGTTGAGGAAGGCTCTCCCTATACGTTTGTCGTAGCCCATACCATCCGCCACAAGCTTCACATCCGCACCAGCCTTTTCACAGAGGTCCGCAATCATGTTTATAAAGGATATCTTCATAGCAAGAAAGGAGTTGCTTGCATGTTTTATAAGCTCTGCGGTTGCAGGGTCAGTGTATATAATGGGACAGTCAAAGTCCTTGTAGAGCTCCTCAAATATCTCCTTCGCCCTTTGACTTTCCACTCCTACTACAATTCTGTCTGGCTTTAAAAAGTCCTCTATGGCAGAACCTTCCCTCAAAAACTCGGGGTTGGAGGCTACATCGTAAGTTATGTTAGGGTCTCTTATGTATCTTTGCACTGTTTTCTTTATAAGCCTGTGGGTGTTTATAGGAACTGTGGACTTTTCTACAAGGAGCTTGTAGGAAGTCATGAGTTTGGCAGTTTCTCTGGCTACTTCTTCCACTTGAGACAAATCAGCAGACCCATCTGGTCTTTGGGGCGTGCCTACGCATATAAAAATAACCTCAGAAAACTCAATACCCTCCCTCAGGTTTGTAGTAAAGATTATTCTTTTCTGTCTTATATTTTCCTGCAAGAGCTCCTCGAGCCCAGGTTCGTATATGGGTGACCTGCCAGCCCTTAGAAGCTCTACCTTCTCTTTGATTTTTTCCACCACCATTACTTGGTTACCCAGATGGGCAAAACATACACCAGTGGTAAGACCTACATAGCCTCCACCAACCACTGTTATCCTCATATCACATCCTCTCTGGTGCTTTTATTCCAAGAATTTCAAAGGCAGTTTTAAGAGTTAATTCTACACCCTTAAAAAGAGAGAGCCTTGAGAGCATAATATTTCTGTCATCCACCATAACCCTGTTATGGTTATAGTAATAATGAAAGTCTTTTGCCAACTGTATGAGCGAATAGGTTATCAAATGTGGGGAGAGGCTATTAAGAACGCCTTCGTAAACATCCTTTAAGTAGAGACACCTTTTCATTAGTTTGTAGTCCTCCTGGGAGCTTAGCCCTTTCAACCAAGGTTTTAGGTCCTCCTTGTCTGGGTCTATGCCATACCTTTCTTTTACCTCTCTAAATACACCTCTTATCCTCGCATAGGCGTACTGCACATAAAAGACTGGGTTTTCTGAAGTGTTTTTCTTGACAAGGTCTATGTCAAAGTCAAGAGGTGTGTCGGAGCTTCTAGTCAAAAACACAAACCTGACCGCATCGGTGCCTACATCTTCAATAAGCTCCTGAAGAGTTACAAATTCGCCAGTTCTTTTGGACATCCTCACTTCTTGCCCATTGCTGAGCAACCTTACCATCTGTACAAACTCCACCTTTAGCCAGTCTTCGGGAATTCCCAGTGCCTTCAGCACTCCCATTAGTCTCTTCTCATAGCCGTGGTGGTCCGCACCCCAAAGGTTTATTACTCTCTCAAAACCTCTCTTGTGCTTTTCCCAGTGGTAGGCAATGTCCGAGGCGAAGTAGGTGTAGGAGCCGTCAGACTTTCTTATGACCCTGTCCTTGTCGTCGCCGAAGGCTGTGCTTTTAAACCACAAAGCACCATCCTGCTGGTATAGGTAGCCCCTCTCTTCCAAAAGTTTCAAAACCTCTTCAAGTAGTCCTCTTCCGTAAAGACTTCTTTCACTAAACCAGCTATCAAACTCTACACCTAAAAGGTCAAGGGTTTCCTTTATGTCCTCTAACATTCTCCTGTGAGCGTATTCCATTGAGAGTCTTATGGCTTCCTCCTGGGGAAGTTCTAAAAGCTTATCCCCGTAAAAAGCCTTTAGGTCCTTTGCCAGCTTTATTACATACTTGCCCTTATAACCCTCTTCCTCAAAGACCCCTTTGAGGTCTTCCCTTTCCCTGCCCCACAGCTGGCAATACCTGTATAAGACGGAAAGACCCAGCATTTGCACCTGATTTCCCGCGTCGTTTATGTAGTATTCTCTGACCACTCTGTGTCCGAACTTTTTGAGAATCTTGCTTAGCACATCCCCGATTACCGCACCCCTTCCGTGTCCCACATGAAGGGGTCCAGTGGGGTTGGCACTTACAAACTCCAACTGTAAAAACATAGGATTGTCCACGGGTCTGAAAAAGTAGTCCTCACCCCTTTCTATAAGGTCTTCAAACTCTTCAAGCAGGAAGCTTTCCTTTACCCTTATGTTTATAAAGCCCCTGAGCGCTTCCGCAGTAAAAAGGTCACTTGATAGCTCCTTTGCGAGCTCCTGTGCTATATCCTGAGGACTTTTTCTTAGAGTCTTTGAAAGGAGAAAAGCTACGTTGGTAGCATAGTCCCCAAGTCCTTCCTCTTTTGGTGGTTCAAGACTGAAGGTCTTAAGTTCTATGGAATACAAGGCTTTTATTTTTTCCCTAAGATTTTTCTCTATAAGATGACGCACACTTTGTATTATACCACGCCTTGCACTACTTCTTTTCCTCGTACACGAGTGTACAGCTCCTTCCCATTGTGTTGCCACTATTCTTTGCCCGTATTATTCTACGTGGTTGTGTTCACGGAAACGCCACCTGATACGCCTACCCACTCTCTGATTGCGTTAACATCCTCCATCTCAATTTACCAATTTCCAGCTTTTTTCGTAGGGTGACATTAATTTACAAGCCTATACTGGACAAAGTGGTTTTATGACATATTCTGGGGCTTAGGCTTATAATTTTTTTAAGATATGGCAAAACGTATAAGGTATGAAGATAGAAACTCAGAACCTCTAATGCCCCCACAAGAGAGAGTCAAAACCTTCAGGGAATATGCTTTCGGTTACTCTGTGAGTTTAGCTTTGGATGAGGCACAGAGGTGTCTTTTCTGTAAGGATGCAGACCAAAGGTGCATAAAGGGTTGTCCTATAGGTGTTGATGTGCCAGGGTTTATAAAAAAGATAACGGAAGGAGACCTGATAGGTGCTTACAAAAAAATCGTAGAAGCTGACCCTTTTCCTTCTATATGCGGAAGAATATGTCCTCAAGAAAGACAGTGCGAAGGGTCATGCATCCTCTATTACGATACGGTAAGGGGCAAGAAAAACAAGGGGCTTCCCGTAAGCATAGGTGCTCTTGAGAAGTTTGTAGGGGATTTTGTAAGAATATCGGGTATGAGGGTGAATATAGAGAGGGGAGAGCCAACAGGCTACAGGGTGGCTGTAGTTGGTGCTGGTCCTGCTGGGCTTGCCTGTGCCTACGACCTTGCACGCCTTGGACACGAGGTGCACGTCTATGAAGCCCTTCCCAAGGCTGGGGGTGTAATGGCTTATGGCATTCCCCACGCCCGCCTTCCAAGAGACCTAATAGAGTGGGAATTGAAAAAGCTCAGGGATTTGGGCGTTCGTTTCTTCTTTGGTCATGTGGTGGGAAAAACCATAAAACTTTCAGACCTTTTAAGGGATTATCATGCGGTCTTTTTGGGTGTGGGTGCTGGCAGAGGAGGGCTTGGTATTGAAGGAGACCATCTGAGGGGTGTGTACTCAGCCATAGAAGTTTTAACTCGCGTGGGTCTTTTGAGAGCGGACACTTTCCCGCAGAGCGGAACACCCATAGACTTGGGAAAGAGGACTGTAATAATTGGTGGTGGCTTTACCGCGGTAGACTGTGCCATCACTGCCCTGAGACTTGGAATAGAAACCCACGTGGTTTACAGGCGAACCAGAGAAACCTCTTCCGCAAGACAAGAAGAGTGGGACCACATATCAGAAGAAGGTGCCATAATACACTGGCTAACCCAACCCTTGCGCATACTGGGAAGTGAAGAGGGTAAGGTAATAGGCATAGAATGCATAAAGATGGCTCTGGGTGAACCAGACGAAAGCGGAAGACCAAAGCCAACACCTATAGAGGGTTCTGAGCATGTAATTGAGTGCGATTCTGTCATATTTGCCATAGGGCAGAAGGCAAACCCTGTAGCCTACGAAGACCTACCGGAGCTTGAACTTACAAAATACGGCACAGTCAAGGTGGACGAAAACTTTAGAACTTCTGTGAGGGGTCTCTTTGCAGGTGGCGACGTGGTAAACGGTGGTGACACGGTAGTGCGTGCCCTTGCAGAAGGAAGAAAGGCTGCTCAGTCTATACACAAATTTATCATAGAGGAGGTAAAACCATGAAAAAGGCAATAATAGCTGTAGTAGCAGTACTTGCAGTTTTTCTCCTCTTAAGAGGTTGCGGTGAAAACCCAGAAAAGTCCGCTAAGAATACAGTAGTAGACTTTATAGAAAGCATAAGGCATGGAGAGGGAAAGGATGCGGTAAGGCTTCTATATCCACCTTTTAGGGATGCCCTGGCTCAGGACTTAAAAATGCCCGTACAGCTCACGGAGATGAAGCCCTCGGAGGTGCTTTCCTGTGTGTTTTCATCAATGGGTGAAAACATAAAGAAGGTAAAAGTCTTGGATACCAGTAAGATAGACGACAAGCATGCGGAGGTTATACTAAAGGTAATAGACAAGGAGGGTGTAGAGAAAATATTTACCTTTATAGTTATAAAGGACGAGAAAAGCTGGAAGATAGCCAGCATCTCGGGCATTAAATGAAAATCCTCATATGGCAGACCGCATACTTGGGGGATGTGGTGCTTACCACTCCCCTCATAAGAACCATCAAAAACAATCTTCCGACAGCCCACATAGCCTTTGTAGGCAGGAGTTTCATACAGGAACTCTTGAAGGGTTATGAAATAGAGCTTATAACCTTCAATAAAAGTCTAAGGGAAAGCCTCCAAATCTTGCGTAGGATTGAAGATTTTCAGGTAGTTATAAGCCCTCACATATCCGCAAGAAGCGCACTTATACTTTTCATGTCTAAAATACCCAAGAGAATAGGATTTGATAGGTCTGAACTTTCTTGGCTATATACACATACTGTAAAACACAGCTGGGAAAAGCACGAAGTGGACAGAAACTTGGAACTTCTTCGACCCCTTGGCATTAAAAAATACGAAAGGATGCCATACCTTTACCTCTATCAAGAGGAAAAGGAGAGGGTTAAGAGGGATTTTGCACTACCAGAAGAGTTTATAGTGCTTTCTCCTTTTTCAAACTTTCCTCTAAAAGAGTGGCATCTTGGTGGATGGATTGAGCTTTCCAAAAGGATAAGCATGCCAGTGGTTATAGTAGGAACAAAAAGGGATGTGGAAAAATCCAAGGTCTTTAACGGAACAAAAGCTATAAACTTGGTGGGTAGGACAAGCCTAAGAGAGCTTATGGCTGTAATAAGCCTCTCTAAGCTGGTGGTTTCATGCGACTCGTCCCCAGTTCACATCGCCAACGCCTTGGGAGTGCCAGCTCTTAGCCTGTATACCTCCACATCACCCCAGTACGGTTTCTATCCTCTCAAAGGTTTTTATCTCGTGCCAGACCTTTCTTGCTCACCCTGCTCACCAAACCCCAAAAGGTGCAAAACGGGTACTCAGGCGTGTTTAACATTTATAAGGGTAGAGGATGTGCTTGAAAAGCTGACAGACTTGCTTTCAGCGTGATTGATAACAGACTGGGCTATTCCAAGAAAGATTAGTGACGCAAAGAGGTTAGAAGAACCATAGCTTAGAAAGGGTAAAGCTATGCCCTTAGGGGGCAAGAGATTTGAAGCCATGGCCAAATTCCAAAAAAAGGATAAAGCAAAGTTCATGGCTGTGCCCACAAGAATAAGTTTCCCCACTGGCTCTGTAACCTTTAGAGAATACCACAGAAGCCTAAACATCAGTAGAGAATAAAGCACAATTACCAGCATAACACCTAAAAAACCCATCTCCTCGCCTAAGACTGCTATAACATAGTCGGTATCAGCTGCTGGGAGAGGTCCCATCTTTTGTATCCCCTGCCCTATACCGACGCCCAATAGTCCACCTTTCGCAAGGGCATAGAGGGACTGAATTATCTGATATCCGCTGTCCTCTGGGTCCAAAAAGGGGTCCTTCCAAGCGGATAGCCTTTCAGCTACATATCCCTTTGATGTGAGAATATAGTAAACCACAATAAGCATAAGAGGGAAAACTACAACATAGACCCTTTTGGGCACACCGCCCACATAAACCATCAGTGCTGTCATAATCAGGAGGAAGACTGCACCACCCTTGTCGGGTTGCATGATTAAAAGAAGAACCATAAGAAGAGGGAAAAAGATAGCCCAAAATAGGTGCTTCCATTGCCTAAGGTTTCCCTTTCTTACTATGTAATAAGAAAGAAATATAACAAGGCTTATCTTGGCAAATTCCAGAGGTTGGACGCTTACACCAAAAAGCCATCTATCCACCGCTTTATCGGATATAGTCTTTTTAATGAACACGATAAAAAGGCTTATCAGGGACAAAAATACAAAAAGGTAAGGAACAGACCCTCTTACAAAAAGCCTGTAATCCATCCTTGCCAATGCAGTTGCCAACCAGAAACCGAGCAAGAAGACAAAAAGTTGGAGAAGGGGTTTTCGGTATATGGAAGCAGTGCTGTATTGTTCCCAAATGTAAGGCACAAGGTTCACACTTGCTATAACAATTTCACCAATTAGAAAAAGAGTGATAGTGCTAAACAGAATCCACCCATCCCATACCCTAACCACAGTAGATATAAGTATAGCAAATCAAAGATTGGTGTATAATATTATATAGCATCCGGGGTAGCTCAACGGGCAGAGCAGGCGGCTGTTAACCGTCAGGTTGGGGGTTCGAGTCCCTCCCCCGGAGCCAAGGATAAACATGATAGAGATAAAGGGAATCACTCTTCCTGTTGTGCTAATAGAAATAAAAGAAAAGGGGGACATAAACACCCTTGTGGAAGAGATAAGCAATAGAATATCCTCACGACTCTTTGAAGGCAGTTATGTGCTAATAGACTGCAAGAATAATATATTACCCAAGGAAGATGTGGAAAAAATAGAGAGCTTGCTTTCCGAGAGAGGCGTAAGGAGCGTCAAGAAAATTAGCGGTGGACCAAAAGAAGGCTTTGTTAGAGAGAGGCTTTTGATAGTGCGGAGGCATCTAAGGTCTGGTCAAAGAGTGGAACATAGCGGGGATGTCTTGGTTTTAGGGGATGTAAATAAGGATGCACAAGTTGTAGCTACGGGGAACATCATAGTTATGGGTAAGCTAAGGGGAGTGGCCATTGCGGGTGCTTTGGGTGACGAGGGTGCTGTGGTGGTAGCTTTGGAAATGGAACCTCAGCAAGTTAGAATAGGAAAAAAAGTAGCCATACTGGATGAAGCGGAAAGAAAATCACCAGGATACCCCGAGGTTGCAAGGGTTGAAAATGGAATTATAATACTTGAGAGGGTATAAATGAGTAAGATTTTTGTGGTGACTTCTGGAAAGGGGGGCGTAGGCAAAACCACCATAACGGCAAACCTTGGTGTTGCTCTTGCAAGCCTGGGCAGAAAAGTCCTTGCAGTGGATGCGGACATAGGTCTTAGAAACCTTGATATGATCTTAGGCTTAGAAAACCGAATAGTTTACGATGTTTTGGATGTACTGGAAAACAGGGCGGAATTTCACAAGGCTCTTGTAAGGGACAAAAGGGGTCTAAGTCTCTGGCTATTACCAGCCAATCAAACTAAGAACAAGGATGCCATTGATAGAGACAAATGGGTGGAGATGATAGAAAAGGTTAAAGAAACAGGTGAGTTTGACTATATTCTTATAGACTCACCGGCTGGCATAGAGCGGGGTTTTCAGATAGCTGCTCTACCTGCGGATGTTGCTCTTGTCATAGTTAATCCTGAAGTATCCTCCATAAGGGATGCAGATAGAATAATAGGGCTCTTGGAAAACATGGGCAAAAGAGAGTACTATTTGGTCATAAACAGGATAAGGTGGGGGAACGTAAAAAAGGGTGAGATGCTATCGGTAGAGGATATAGTGGATATACTTAAGGCACAACCTATAGGCATAATTCCAGAAGAACCAAAACTCGTAGACTTTACCAACAGAGGCGAGCCAATAGTGCTTTCAATGGAATACGACGCTTCAAAGGCTATCATGGATTTGGCAAGAAGGCTGGAGGGTGAGGATGTGCCTATGGTTAGATACGGTGAAAAGAAAAGTTTACTCGAAAGGCTTTTGGGGAGATAAGCATGATATGGGAACTTCTCTTCGGCAGAGGTAAGAGTAAAGATGAGGCAAAGAAAAGGCTTACGCTGGTGTTATCTTACGAGAGAAAGGGACTTCCGCCAAACTTCGTGGACCGCCTCAAAGATGACCTTATATATGTGTTTTCCAAGTATCCACAGTTTGAAGTAAGAAAGATAGAGGTAGATATAAAGAGGGAAAAGGAAGGCTTTGACGAGCTCTGGATAAGCATACCTTTTAGGCAATGAAAAGACCTATCCTCCTTCTTGATATGGATGGCGTGCTGGTCAAGGATAAAGCATTAAACCCCTTTCCGGATACTGTAGAATTCCTCAAAGGTATAAGGAACCTGGGAGTTTCCTTCCGCGTCGTTTCTAACAACTCCACAAAACCTCCAAAATGGATAATAGAAGAACTCAGGGAAAAGGGTATAGACTTAGCGGAGGATGAATTTGTATCGCCCCTTTCCATACTAATTGAATACTTAAGAGAAAAAGGCTTAAAAAGGCTCTTTTTTATAGGCATGCCAGCGGTAGAGGATTACTTAAAAAGCTTTGGGTTTGAACTGGCTGAAGACCACAGAGTAGATGCGGTGGTTATAGGTCAGGATAGAAACATAGACTTTAAGAAGTTAAAAATTGCTACCTCGGCGGTCTTTTTGTCCAATGCAAAACTAATACCTATAAACCTAAGCAGGATAGTAAAGGATGATGATGGGCTGTATTTCCCTGGTGCAGGCTCTGTAGCAATTGCCATAGCTCATGCATGCAATTATGGCGAAAGCCTACCAAATCTTGGAAAACCTTCAAAGGATTATATGGAACATGCCTTAAAGGGTATGGTTGGCGACGTGATTTACTTAGTTAGCGACGACCTGTACACAGATTTGATGGGTGCGAGGGACATGGGCATTAAAACGGTTTTTATGACTACTGGGAAATATGGGGAAGAGGAAACGGAGAAATCTGGCTTTAGGCCAGACTTTACCTTCCATAACTTGAGAGAACTACTGGATTACCTTAATAAAGCTGTTCTTTCTTAGTCTTTCTAAAAGCTCCGCTCTTCTTTGCTCTACCTTCTTTGAAAGGAGTTCTTGCCTTAGCTCTTCTTTACTCTTATCTTCCTTAACTTCCTCTTGAGATATGACCTTTGCTATGTAAACACTGTCTCTGTCCTCTGCAAAGACCAGCTCTCCCAAACCCGATTTCCAGACCTCCCTGTCCAGAACCTCTATCAGCTCACCTTTACCAACCTTTAACCTTTCTACCTTCACGCCCATAGCCTTTGCAATTTCTTCAAGACTCTTTTGTGGGTCAAAAACCCTCTTGAGTTTGTCCCAGTCCTTTTTCTCAACTACAAGAAGCTCTATATTCCTTAACACTCTTACATTACCCCTCTTTAGCATTTCCAGCTCAACCTCCGCATCAGATACTCTGACTTCTCTCTCTAAAAGAGCCCTCAAACCCTGCGTAGCAAGTATTTCCCTTTCAAGGAACCTTCTTAGGTCCCTAAGGGTTAGGTTCTCCTTTGCAAGTTCTTCCGCTATGGACTCAAGGCTTGTTCTATTAGCCCTCGCTATGTTTTGCAGGGCTTCATCTATAAGCTCCTGGGGCACTTGTAGCCCCCTTCCCAAGAGAAATTGATACAAGAGCATGTCTTCTATAAGCTTTTCCACTACCAGCTTTCTGTCTGTGGTCTCATAAAAAAGCATGCCCATCTTCACGTCGCTCTCAAGTATGGGTTCTGAGTTTACAGAAGCTACAACCCTATCAACCAAAGAAGCAAAGCTCAAAGCTGTCCAAAGTAAAACTCCACAGAGTACCTCTTTGATACCTCTTGAAACCATTTTTGGAAAACCTCCTGCCTTTTTTCCCTAAGAAGCTTCTCCCTTACTATGGGTTTTGCCTCTTCGAGGGGCATTATACCACTTCCCCTTCTGTCTGCCACTCTAAATATCACATACATCCCACCAACCTCTATGGGTTTGGTGGCTTTTCCAATGTCGTACGGATGTAGCTGTCTTCTTACCACCTCTGGCAAGGTTTGTATAGAATACCACATGGGCTGTCCCACCCTTATCTTCTTATCTTCTTTAACGGGTAAGCCTCGCGTAAGGTTGTAGTAGGCATCGTTTGCACTATCTAAGTCCCCTGCGGAATACCTTTCCAACAGAACCTGAGCTGGCAGTTTAAAATCTCTCAAATTTAAATAGTAGTAAGCTGTTATCTGACCCTCTTTTAAGTCCACATCCTTGGCTATTCTGTCTACTATCTTCTGACTTAGCACCTCTGTTATTATGAGCTCTTTGGCTACATTGCTTAATCTTTTGCTACCTACGTTTTTTTCCAAGTATTCCTCAATCTCCCAACTGGACAGGGAAATGCCCATTTTCTTAGCTTCCACCTGTATTATCTTGCTCCTTACATATTCCACGAGAAATTCCTGAAGGTCCCTTGGCGTAGACCTTGCTATAGGGAGGTGTAGTATTTCCCGCCAGTAGGCGTTAAAGGCCTGCCTAAGCTCGTCCACGGTTATTGTTTCCTTGTCTATTCTAGCTACAACTCTTGCGGTGGCAAGCTCCATAAGCACAAGCAGAAAAACAAGGAGCTTCATGGGTATATTATAGCAGTATGGAGCCCATCCTAACTCTTCTTATAGTGCTCGTGTTTAGTTTTCTTGGAATTTACGCAGGGGACCTCTTTGTTAATCTTAAGCCTGCCATAGTCCCTATGCTTGCCTTTGTCATGCTTTTTATGGGTTTGGCCCTTAAACCTCAGGACTTTACGCGCATACTAAAAAAACCCTTTTCCATAGCTTATGCGGGAGTCTTGCAGTATAGCATTATGCCATTACTTGGTTATTCCATAGCCAATGCCTTGAAGGTTGATGTCAATTTTCTATACGGTGCGGTCCTAGTAGGTACAGCACCGGGCGGAACGGCCTCTAACCTAATAACTTACCTCTCAAGAGGCGATGTTGCTTATTCGGTGAGCATGACCACCTTTTCCACCCTACTTTCACCCATACTGACGCCACTGTTGACATATATGCTCATAGGCAAAAAAGTGGAAGTTCCCCTTTGGGACATGGTAAGAGACCTCTTGCTCATTATCCTAATGCCGGTGGTCTTTGGTCTCTTCTTGAGAAGGTTCTTATTAAAGTCCTTTTTCCTAGAAAGGTTTATTCCCTACTTGGTTGCAGTTTTCATAGGAGTCATAATAGCGATAGTGCTTGCCCTGAACGCTGGAAGGTTAAAGGATGTGGGATTTAGCCTGCT
Organism: Aquificaceae bacterium; assembly: GCA_025057455.1. Taxonomy (GTDB): domain Bacteria; phylum Aquificota; class Aquificia; order Aquificales; family Aquificaceae; genus Pampinifervens. The sequence continues at coordinate 54,803 of JANWWY010000002.1, read as the reverse complement.
TGTGCTTGTAATTCTTCACAACCTTTTGGGCTTCTTTCTTGGGTACGTTTTAGGTCTTTTTGTGGGACTCGATAGAAGGATGGCAAAAACACTATCCATAGAGGTAGGTATGCAAAACTCTGGGCTTGCGGTGGTTCTGGCAGTAAAATACTTCTCACCCCTTTCCGCACTTCCTGGAGCTCTGTTTAGCCTTTTCCAGAATCTAAACGGTCTTTTACTCTCTCTAATCTACAGAAGGATATGAGAAGGCTTATTCCTCTCTTGCTGACCCTTCCCCTCTCCTGTTCTGTTGTGGTTAGAGAACGCACGGAGGAGGTTGTAAGTTTTCTAAAGGTAAACTGCCCTGATGTTGTTTATACAACAGGTTTTTACTGTGATGGTGATAGAGCCTACAGCGACAAGGTACAAAGCGGGAGCAGGGTGAGGATAGTAAGTTTACAAAGTGGCAAAAGTATAACCATAGCCGTCTTTAGAAGGGATGATGTTAAGGGTATATGCATTCCTGAGAAGTTTAAAGGACAACTTGGAGAACCACCCTTTAAGGCACGGGTTGAAGTGCAGAGGTGCGGCGTGGATGATAAAAGGGAATGTACTGGATACATAAGAGGTCTCGCCAGCTACTACAAAGACCCATACCACGGAAGAGAGACACCCTACGGAGTCAAGTATGATGCCTACCAGTATTACGCCGCAAGTCCTGACCTTCCTCTTGGTAGTTTAGCTAAAGTAAGAAACCTAAAAAACGGGAAGGAAGTTATCGTAAAAATCATAGACAGGGGACCCTTTAAAGAAGGCAGAGTCATAGACCTTTCCTACAGGGCAGCAGAAGATTTGGACGTGCTTAGAGATGGTATTACAGAGGTAGAAATAAAGGTGATAAGGTGTGGGGAATAGCGCGCATTCTTAACCAAATCTTAACAAAGCAACTTTAAAATGCTATACTAATAGGAGGGTCATGATGAAACTTTTTCAGGAGTTGGAGGAAACAAAAAACATAGTCATAAGGATGGCTGGTCTTGTGAAGGATGCGGTGGATAAAGCCATAGAGGCTTTGAACAGACAAGACATAGAGCTGGCAGAGGAAATCATAAAAGGTGATGACCAAATTGACCAAATGGAGGTGGAAATAGAAAGACGTTGCATTAGGATGATAGCCCTGTACCAACCAGAAGCTGTAGACCTAAGGCTTATTATGGGTATGTACAAGATAGTCTCCGACCTTGAAAGAATAGCGGACGAGGCTGAAAACGTAGCGGAGAGAGCAATCCTATTGGCACAAGAGCCACCTCTAAAACCATACATAAACCTTAATCTCATGGCTGCAAACGTAAAGAGCATGATAGAGGATGCAGTGCTGTCTTTCTTCCAAAGGGATGTAGCTCTTGCAAAAAAAGTTATAGAAAGGGACGATATGGTGGATGAACTGTACCATCAGGTGCAAAGAGAGCTTATAACCTACATGCTTGAAGACCACAGAAACATAAAAAGGTCTATACATCTTTCCTTTGTGGCAAGACATTTTGAGAGAATGGCAGACCATGCGGAGAACATTGCGGAGATGACCATATACTGGTCTGAGGGAGAAGTGGTTAAACACCAGCATACGAAGGAGAAAGAAATGCATTGAGGCTTTACCTTATCTTTGCGGTCTTTTTAATTCTTTTCATCGCTCTAAATGTAGCCTTCCTTGATAATCTAAGGGAAATATGGGAGGTTAACTACCCTCTTGTCTTGCTTGTTATAAATCTTGACCTTCTTGTTCTCTTCTTGGTTTTTGTGGTATTTTTTAGGAAATTTTTAAAAACCTACCTAACAGGAAGAAAAGGACCTCTAAGGCGTAAGCTTTCCACCAGTCTTATGCTTTACATAATAACTCCCCTTATCTTCCTGAACCTTGCTACGGCCATTATACTGCTTCAGTCCACAAAGTCCTTTGTAAGCGGTCAGCTAAAAGAGGTGGCCAAAAAATCGGAAACTCTTAGCCTTCTTCTTCAAGAAGAAGAAAAGGAAAGAGTAGAGATTTACAGAAACATACTTATAGACCTAAAGAAGGGAGGCATAGACCCAAGTGTTACAGAGGGTATGGGTGGCATACTGGAGGTGAAAGAGGATAACAAATGTAAGGAAACAAGGGGAGAAAAAACTATAACCCTCTGCGTGGAAGGCTACAGAGTTGTAGTCCAAAGGGAAGGCAAAGTAGACTACCTTATAGGTGATATAAAGGAAACCGCCACGGAACTGAGAAACATGGTAAAGGCAAGGGACATAATAGGGGGCATCTATGTTTACTTCCTTGTTCTGTCGGGTTTTGTATCCTTTCTGTCTGCGGTATGGTTTGGAAACCTTATAGCAAGGTACATTAGCCTACCCCTTGAAAAGCTTTCACAGAGGTCCAAGGAGATAGCTAAGGGAAACTTTGATGTAAGCATAGATGTGCCCAAAAGTGCGGACGAAGTGGAGGAACTGGCAAAAAGCTTTTCCCTTATGAAGGAAGAACTAAAAGAGCTCTATAAGAGACTTAGTAAAGAAAGGGAGATGCTGATTGAACTGTTCAATGCCTTACCAGTAGGAATAGTGTTCTTCTCAAAGGAGGGGGAAACTTTCAAAAACAGAGCTTACGAAGAGCTTTCCAAAAAAACTAACATAAGAGAGAGCTCTATAGAGCTGGACATAGGGAAGGTTGTAATATACGAAGACCTTGAGTCTATCCTGCTGGCGGAAAGGTTCAAAACTTGGCAAATGGCTGTAAAGAGGATAGCCCATGAAATAAAAAACCCATTGACACCAATAAACCTAAACCTGGAAAGACTTATAAGGTCTGTGGAGAGGGGGCAATGCGGTAAGGAGGAAATAGTTCCTATGGCAAGGGTCATGCTTGAAGAGTTGGAGAGGATAAAAAGAACCATAAACCAATTTCGTAGCCTCTCTACGGAGCTGGAGCCACAGTTTTCACAGTTGGAACTAGGTGAACTTATAAGGGAGGTGGCAAGGATATACCAAGACTTAAAGATTGAAGTAAGCGGAGAGCTAAAGGTTGTTGGAGATGAAAGACTGCTCAGAGACATGCTTTTTAATCTGTTTAACAACAGCCTTGAGTGGGGGGCAAAGAGGGTCTGGATAGAATTGGAAGAAGGAAAGATAGTTTACAAGGACAACGGAATCGGCATAGAAGAGGGCAAAGAGGAAGTTATTTTCCTGCCCTATCATTCAGAAAACCCTGAAGGTATGGGTCTTGGTCTTGCAATAGTTAAACACATTGCAGAGCTCCACGGTTGGAGCGTGAAAGCAATACCCCAGAAGGGTGGTTTCTATGCGGTCTTTGAACTGAGGTCAAGAAAGGGGATAATCTGAAGAATCCTTATGAGATGATTTTCCCATATGACCTCAAGCTCATCCATCACAGCCTTTTCCTGGTCATCGGATGTAAGACTTTTAAAGCTTTCAGATTTGACTCCCCTTTCGTGCAAAAGTAGAGGGACAAAAACTTTACCCATCGCATAAAAAACAAAGGCAAGCTCCTTGTCAGAAAGCTGTGGAAAACCGTTAAAGGTCCTGTAGGTTTTAATACCAGCCCAGTTGGTCCAGTATCTAACCTCTGGGTCCTGAAGTCTCTTTTCGTAACCGCCTACGTACATGGATATGAGAGCTTTTAACAGCCTTTCCTCCGCTTCTGGATAAAGATCCTTCAAGTCCTCTGCCAAGTCTTTAACATCCTTAGAGGTTATAAGGTCATAATCCTTGATAAACTGCTCTTTCCAGCCCTCGTATCTTATAAACTCGTGATGGGGTAGCCTCAACCAGTTTCCTCCGACCTCTCATACCCAGGACATTCAAGAGTGGAAAGGTCCACTTCAGGCACTAATTCTTTGGTTTCCGTATGGTAGCCACACACAAAGCAGTCAATGGAAACCGCATATCCTATGTGCATGTGTCCTATGTCCCATCCACACAGAGGGCATTCACCCTCTCCTGCCTTCAAAAGCTCCATAAGTCTATTGCCGTTCTTTATACCATTCCGCACGCTCTTTACGCGGTCTATGGACCTTTGGACCTCATCGCTGTTCCACTCGGAACCGCATTCAAGACAGCGATATTCCGCATAGCTACCCTCTTTTATGAGCCTTATCACCTTTGTAGACCCACATCGGTCATCTATGCATATTTCACCTATGAGCTTTCTGCCAAGCTTATCAAGGACATTTTTAAAATCCTCTTGAGTTAGCCTCATGGGCACATCGTAGGCTTTGTAGCCACAGCACTCACACTCCGCCTCAACCCTTGGATAAGGCTCATCATACTCGCATACCTTCAGAGCCAACCTCTTGCAGTAGGGACACAATTCAAGATGGGTCAAGCATACCATGCATTACCTCCTACCTTTAGTCTTCCAGTATATAATCTAAGACGCTTTTCATATCCTGCAGGTCTTCAACTCTTAAGCCTTCCACATCAAGACTACCAACGACTATTCTTTTTACCCCTTTTAAAGACTTCCAACCTTCCAGTATAACCACATGACAGTCATAAAAGTATTCTTCCACAACTTTAAGAGGGTCGTCCTCCCTTTTTTCCCAAAGGGTTAGCTTTGAAGGTGAAAGAAGGGCTACCCTTTCCGAAAGCTTAAAAATCCTATCTGTATCGCTACCCTCTTTTTCCGTTATTCCGTGACCCTTCGGGTCGTGTTTTATGTAGCCTACCCTTAAACCTAGCTTTTGGAGCTCCGGTATGAGTCTTTCTATAAGCGTAGTTTTCCCGGAATTGTGATACCCCACTACGCTAACCACCTTAGGCACGCGCAAGCTCCTTTATACTTTCCATTATATCCGTAGCCACAATCCTATATCCCCTTGGGCTATCCTCCTCAGAGTAGACCTTAGCTTTGCCTATGACAACCCTTATTGGATGTCCTGGCTTTGGAAGCTTGGCATGTCTTGGGAATACTTTATCGGTGCCTTCAATGTACACGGGCAGGACTGGTTTATGACTCTTTACTGCCAGTAAGCCTATACCCAGCTTGGGCTTTAAAAACTCGCCGGGATTTGCCCTTGTACCTTCTGGAAATATGCCTATCTTACACCCGTAGTGCATAAGCTCTATTGCAAGCTCCAAAACCTCCAAATCACCAGAACCCCGTCTAACTGGTATGGCACCCATGTGGGGCAGAAGTCTGCCAATGATGGGAACTCTGAATAGCTCTTCCTTTGCAAGAAACCTCAGAGGCTCGGGGAACACACTGTTTAACACTGGCGGGTCAAGATGGCTCCTGTGGTTGCTGGCAACTATGCAAGGTCCAGAGGGTATATTTTCAAACCCAGAAACCTCAACCCTGAAAACTCTTCTAAAGAGGTATTTTGTAGCAGGGCAAAGAGGTGACAGTAGCCACCTGCCTATGGCACTTACAGGACAACCACTGGACATTTCGTACTCCTTATAAGATGTAAGGACACACTCCCAATACGCTCCCTCATACCCTTTCCCCTTCTACCCACAACTACAAGGTCATACTGGGCTGAATTTATATGTCTAACCATATCCCTATAAGGGTCGCCTTCAAGTAAGATGAGCTCCATTTGCTTTTCCCCAAAGAGGTCCGTATACATGTGCCTTACTTCCTCGTGCTTGTCGGAGAGACTCCTGCTGTAATCCTTTCCGCTTAACTTTCCTCTTAGTCTGCCTACGTTCAGAGAGTACACAAGACAGTATTCAAAGTTGAGAAAATTCTTCAGATGCTCCACAAACTCCACCTGTCTTAAGGACCTTTCAGAAAAATCTACGGGAAGACAAACCCTTTTTATGTCTGAAACAGAACCCTCTTTATAAACCCATAGCCTTATGTTATCCACCTTCGATAAAAGCCACTCTGGTGTGGATTTTCTAAAGAGATGTTTTTTGTACTTTACAAAGATGAGGTCATAGTTTTCCTGGAGTTGTGCTACGGTGTTTTCCTCTCTACCGGATAGGGCGTAAAAATTAAAATTGTCAAAGAGATCCTGTATATGTTTTTTTACGGCTGTTTGTTTTTCCTCAGAAGGTTTTGTAAAAAAACCAAACAGGTCACCGAGGAGGTATTCCTCTTCTATGTACAGAAAATGCGGGGTTATACCAAGCCGTGCGGACACGTCCTTGACATAACTTAGATAATCCCTATCCTCCCCAGAAACATAGACTGCAACCTTTCCAATCATCACTCCTTTTTACCTATCTTCTCCAAGAGTAGGTTGGTAAATGCTTCGACAGCCATAGACCCAAGGTTTCCTTCTTTCTTACCTCTCACAGATACATGCTTGCCTTCCATCTCCTTATCACCTATGACCAGTATATAGGGAACCTTCTGGAGCTCCGCATCCCTTATACGAGCGCTGAGCCTTTCGTCCCTTGCGTCCAATTCAACCCTTATGCCCTTCTCCCTTAGGTAGCCTTCCACCTCTCTGGCATAAGTCAAGTGTTTTTCGGAGGACACTGGCAAGACTCTGACCTGCACGGGCGATAGCCAGAGGGGCAAAAGACCTGCGTAGTGTTCTAAGAGGACTCCCACAAACCTCTCAATGGAACCAAAAATAGCCCTGTGAATCATGTAAGGTCTGTGTCTTCTGTTATCAGACCCAACGTATTCCATATCAAACCTCTCGGGGAGGTTAAAATCAAACTGTATGGTGGAACATTGCCAGAGTCTTCCTATAGCATCCCTTATCTTTACATCTATCTTTGGTCCATAAAAGGCACCACCTCCCTCATCTATTTCGTACTCAATACCCATTCTTTCCACAGCCTTTTTTAGAGCTTTTTCTGCAAGCTCCCACTGCTGGGGTGAGCCTATGGCATCCGCCGGTTTTGTAGATATGTAAACCTTAAAGTCCTCAAAACCGAAGTCTCTTAGCACGTCGATGGCAAACTCAAGGGTCTCCTGTATAACTTCCTCCACCTGTTCCGGTGCGCATATAATATGGGCATCATCCTGAGTAAAGCCTCTTACCCTCATAAGACCATGAAGAACACCAGACATCTCATACCTATAAACAGTGCCCAATTCCGCAAGCTTTATGGGAAGTTCTTTGTAGCTTCTTACTTTGCTTTTGTATACTGCTATGTGGAAGGGACAGTTCATGGGCTTTACAAAGTACTCTTCACCCTCTATCTCCATGGATGAGAACATGTTGGGTCTATAATAGTCAAGATGTCCGCTCGTCTGCCATAGTTTTGCATTGCCCACATGAGGAGTGTATACAAGCTGGTAACCCCTCTTTAAATGCTCTTCTTTCCAGTAATCTTCCAAGGTTTTTCTAAGTATTGCACCCTTTGGAAGCCAAAGCACAAGACCAGCACCCACCTCGTCCTCTATGAGGAAAAGCTCCAATTCTCTACCTATCCTTCTATGGTCCCTTTTCTTAGCCTCCTCGTAAAACTTTAGCCTCTCTTCAAGGTCTTTTTTGTCCCAGAAGGCAATGCCGTAAATTCTCTGTAGCATGGGTCTGGAAGAATCTCCCATCCAGTAGGCACCAGCTACATGGGTAAGCTTAAACTCTCCCACCATGCCAGTAAAGGGCACATGCGGACCTCTACAAAGGTCTACAAAACCATTTTGACCGTATATGGATATTGTTTCTCCTTCATCTATTCTGTTTATGATTTCTACTTTGTACTTTTCCTTTAGGTCAGAGAATAGCTTTATAGCCTCTTCCCTGCCCACCTCTTTTCTAAATATGGGATAATTCTTCGCTATTATTTCCCTCATCTTTTCTTCTATCCTTGGTAGGTCTTCAGAGCTTATGGTATGACCTTCCACCTCCACATCGTAATAGAAACCTTCTTCGGTTGTAGGTCCTACGCCTAAGTGGACTTTTTCGTAGCCGTATAGCTCTTTTAAAGCCTGAGCCAGTATATGTGAAAGAGTATGCCTCATAATGTCAAGGCTTTCAGGGTCTTCCTTGAAGACAGGAGTTAGCTCCATGTCTTCTTGCAAGGGAGTAAGGAGGTCTATGAGCCTGGACCCAGATTTCCCACCAACAGCATTCTGTATACCAAGAATTCCAAAAACTTCTCCAAGCTTAACACCTTTCTCTACCTGCAGTTCCTTTCCGTTTACCCTTATTCTTAATGACTCCATAGGGTTAATTATATATTTCTCAAAGGTTTAGAGCTGTCCTAACTATGGAAAGCCTTTCCTTTAACTTATCCTGCTCCTTTTCCTCTGAAAAGTACTTGAGAATTTCCTCCTCTTCCAAATAAACCTTACCCCTTTCCCTTATCTTCTCCGCCACCAAATCCGCTATCGCCAACAGCTTTTTACACCTCTTGCTTGCGATAAATTTTACATCCTCCACTCTTTCAGAAGTTCCCCTTATGAAAAAGCTTACGCTGTGACAGCCAGAGGTGCATTTTCCAAGTTCTGTGTAGCCCTCGGGCTTTTTATCTACGAGGTTTTTTAGCCCACCTCTTATGTATTGTGCCACCCTCATAGTTTCTAAATTATGGCGGGAGAGTGAGGGAATCGAACCCTCCAGAGACCCTCCGAAGTGTCCCTCACGGGATTTGAAGTCCCGGGACCGCACCAGCGCGTCAAACTCTCCCTACTTTCTAATTCGCACTAACTGTTTCTTATATGTTGAGTAAGAGATATAAAAAGTATGTTATGCAACTACAAGTATTGTATCGCAAAGTTCTATTGAAGATAGAAGCCTTCTACAAGCTCATTCAGTCAAAGCCCAAAGTAAGAAAAAAGCCGAAACTCTCAGACTAGCAAATCATGGCACTTTTCATGCTCTCATACCTCACACGTAGACCTAAGCATAAACTCCTACCACATATTTAGAAAAGGTAGCAAACACAAACAGAGCGAGAACTCAGAAAATAAGAAGATTTTCTGGCAAAGTTTTCTGGACAAATAGAATGATGGTGTAAAAATAGGGTGTTGCATGACTCGTGGTTTACCTATGATGCATGAGGCAAAAGCCTACAGAGTAGGGAAGGTGAAGGAGGCTTGCTACAATGCCATGATTAATTTCTCACCCGATGTAATAGACTGAATGATTAGTTTTAAAGACCGAACTTCTTCACATAGACCGTTTTGACCTTTGGAGGAAAGACAGAAAGAAATATAAGGAGTTGACAAGGGGGATATAATTCAAAAAGCCGGAGGCTCTCCCTCCAGCCTTTAATATCTTTTCTTCTGAGCCGATTCATTGTAATTTTTAAACACACGCTTATAATTAGAAAAGGATATATAAAAAGGAGGAAAAAATGGAATTTGACTTTTCACAACTAAGTTTACCCACAAGGAAAGCCCTGAAAGACATGGGTTTTGAAAAACCAACACCCATACAGAAGGAAGCCATACCTTTGGCGCTTAAGGGTTACGACATTCTTGGACAGGCGGCTACGGGAACTGGAAAAACTGCAGCCTTCGGCATTCCAATCATAGAAGGCAGTAAGAAGGAGGAAGGTACAACAGCCCTTATAATGGCACCCACAAGAGAACTTGCCCTTCAGGTTAAAGAACAACTATATCAGCTTTCCAAGTACAAGGGTATAAAAGTTTTTAGCTTCTATGGTGGAACTCCCGTACAGAAGGATGTTGAACTTCTATGGAAGGTTGTTCCCAACATAGTAGTGGGCACACCTGGAAGGATAAAAGACCTTATCATGAGAGGACTCTTCAACTTTGAAACGCTCAAATACTTTGTCCTTGATGAAGCGGACAGAATGTTAGATATGGGTTTTATAGAGGACATTGAATGGATAATATCCCAACTTCCCAAGGAAAGACAAACCTTCCTCTTTTCAGCAACCATAGACAGACAAGTAGAAGACTTGGCTAAGAGGCACCTCAGAAGGGATTACAAATTTGTAAGAGTCATAACAGAGGAGCTAAAACCAAGGATAGAAGAAAGACTCATAAAACTCAGCTCATCTGGACAAAAGCTTTCAGAGCTTGAGAAGATTGTAAGAGAACACATACTGGAAAAAATCATAATCTTCGTGAAAACTAAAAAGGATGCAAGGGACATAGCGGAGGAATTGAAGAAAAGAGGCTTTAACGTAGTTTCCCTTCACGGTGATATGACGCAGAAACAAAGAGAGAATTCCCTGAGACTATTTAAAGAGGGAAAAGTCAAGATAGTGGTTGCTACCGATGTGGCCTCTAGGGGTCTGGACATAAAGGGTGTAAGCCTCGTAATAAACTATCACATACCAGAAGACCCTGAAGTATACATCCACAGAATAGGAAGGACTGGTAGGATAGGGGCATACGGAAAGGCGTATAGTTTAATAGCTCCAGAGGATAGCCGAGCTCTCTGGAGAATAAGAAAGCTAAAGGAGAGCTACGCATAGACAAAAGATGGACATTAAAGAGAGGGCTACGAGGGTAAAAATTTTGCTCTTGGATGTGGACGGTGTTCTCACGGACGGCAGGCTGTACTATACGTCTCAGGGTGAAGAGATAAAGGTATTCAACGTCAAGGACGGTCTCGGCATTAAGCTGGCTCAGAGGGCAAACATAAGGATAGGCGTAATCTCCGGAAGGAAAAGTCTGGCACTCATAAACAGGCTTGAAGAGCTTGGCATAGAGGAAATACACTTAGGATTAAACAATAAACTGCCCATACTGGAGGAGATTCTCGGCAGGCTATCTCTAAAGTATGAAAATGTGGCATTTCTGGGGGATGACTACGTGGACCTTCCCGTGTTAAGGAGGGTAGGTTTTCCCATGGTGGTGGCTGATTCACCAGAAGAGTTAAAGAGACACGCTATTTACGTTACAAAAGCAAAGGGAGGAGAAGGAGCTGTGAGGGAAGCCATAGAATTTTTGTTAAAACAAAGAGGACAATGGGAAGAAGCGGTAAAGCATTACTATGCTTAGAATTTTCTTTTTGAGTCTATTCATAATATTTATAGCATACCAATTAAGGGTTTATGTGGACAATTTTAAGGTGGTAAAAGGTAGAGAAGAGATGGTTAACCTGTTAGAGGGCGTGACCATAAAGGCATATAGCAAACAGGGTATTGAGTGGACAATAAAAGGAAAAACCTTAGAGGTTGTGGGTAAAGATGTAAGGTTCTTTGGGGTAGAACTAACTTCAGAGGATGCACACATATGGGCAGGTGAGGCATACATAGATAGGTTTACAGGGAAAGGAAAACTCTTGGGAGGCATAAGACTACATTCAAAGGACATTACAGCAATCGCAAAAGAGGCGTACGTGGACCTAAAAGAGGGGGAGTTTGGTGGAGATGGCGAGATAACTCTGACGGAAGGAAAAAACAGAGTGGAAGGTACAGGCTTTCAAATAAAGCTTAGACCTGTGCAAGTTATAATTAGTAGGGCAAGGGTGATTATGGAATGAAAAAAATGACCATCCTTCTACTGCTTTTTCCAATTTTTGTCTTTGCACAACCTATAGTTGGGGAGGCGGACAGTCTTACCTACGAAAGGGACAAGATTATATACACGGGAAATGTAAGAATGACTAGGGGCAATGCCCTTCTGACGGCTCAAAGGGTCGTAATCTATTTGGACGAAAAGAAAAAGGCAAAACTTATAGAAGCAGAGGGCAATGTAAAATACGTTGAAGGCAACAGAAGAGGCTTTGCGGACAGGATGTTATACGATGTTGTAGATGAGGTTATAACCCTTGAAGGAAAAGCCAGGGTAGAAGAAGGTCAAAACTTCGTAGATGCGGACAAGATAATCTACTACAGAAAAGAGGACAAAGCTTTGGCCATAGGTAAGGGTTCAAGGGTAAGGACCTTTTACGTGGAGGAAAAGGATGAAAAGAGCAGACCTAATAGAAAGCCTTAGAAGGGAATTTAATCTGAGTAGAGAGGAGGCGAGGAATTTTGTGGATAGTTTCTTTGAAGAGCTTATAAATGTGGTAATGGAAAATGGAAGGCTTGAGCTTAGGGGTTTTGGAGTCTTTAAAATAAAAAGGCTTGGTGGTAGGTTTATAAAAAACCCAAGGACTGGCATAGAAATTTATGCGGAAGAGAGGTTCAGTATAGGATTTAGGGCATCTAGCACCATAAGCAGAAAAAATGAGAAAGGTTGACGTCTTAATTGTAGGTGGAGGACCGGCAGGCTCCACCTGTGCCTACGAGCTTGCAAAAAGGGGCTTTAAGGTTCTACTCATAGACATAAAAAGGAGAATAGGCACGCCTGTGCAATGTGCGGAGTTTGTACCCCTTCAACTTTTCAACCAGTTTAGAGAGTTTTTCACTCAAGAGGCTATAGCTCAAAGTGTAGAAAGTATGCTTCATTACACACCTTGGGGACAGATAGTAGAAATGTGGTCTGAGGGCTTTGTGCTAAACAGGGAAGTGTTTGACTACAACATAGCACTTTTGGCTCAGGAAAAGGGGACAGAAATCCTGTTAAGGACTCGGTTTTTGGGCTTCGAGGACGGATACGCATGGCTTGAAAACATAGACACAAGAGCGGTGTTTGGCGTAAAGGCTAACTTTGTCGTAGGTGCTGACGGACCTAGGTCAAAGGTGGCAAAACTCACGGGAAAAGTTACGGAAAACTTTCTCACTACCGCACAAGCCACAATGCCCTTAAGAGAGAAACTAAAGGATTTACTCATATACTTCAGAGACTACATACCAGGCGGGTACGGGTGGGTTTTTCCAAAGGGTAGCGTGGCAAACGTGGGCGTAGGTATAGACCCAGAATATCCCATAAATGTGATGGAAAGTCTAAAGAAGTTTGTAGAGGAGTTAATTAACATAGGTGTTGTAGAGGGAAGAGTTATCAAAAGGACAGGTGGATGGATACCTGCGGATGGTCTTTTGCCCCTCGTTAGAGGAAGAGTGGTTCTTGTTGGTGATGCCGGAGGCTTCTGTCATCCAATAACGGGTGGTGGCATAGCCAATGCGGTGCTATCTGGCAGTATGGCAGGGAAGGCTTTGGCTAATGGGGATTTACAAGACTTTGAGGAAGAGGCGCAGGACATATTTGGAAATAGCCTGTGGAGAGCAGCGGAAAAAAGAAAAAAACACATGAAAAGATGGGACAATTTGGAGGAAATAGTTCCAAAAACTTGGATAGCTTTTGAAGAGTACTGGCGTATAATTTAGCATAAGGAGGTGTAAAAATGGACTTCTTAGGAAGGGACCAATCACCCATCACCTTTGAAGAGTGGGCACAACTTGAGAATGCCATAATTGAAGTAGCGAAGAAAACGCTAATATGCAGGAGGTTTATGCCCGTAGTGGGACCCATAGGCGTAGGACATCAGGTTATTTCTTACGATGTATACCTCGGTGTAGAGCCCGGCGTCTGTGAGGTAAGACCGGGAGAAGAAAGCGAGTCTTGTGAACCAGTAAGAACAGGCAGAAGAAAACACATAACCCTTCCAACCATATATAAACCCTTCTCCATAAGTTGGAGAGACTTAGAATACTTTAGGCAGTTTAATCTACCCATTGAGACTTCTCAGGCATCCGCTGCTTCCTTTGCTACAGCCGTTGCGGAAGATACGCTTATCATACATGGAAATCCAAGGCTTGATATTGAAGGCTTCCTTACAGTGGAAGGCAGGCAAAGCATGTCTATGAGTGATTGGGATGTTCTCGGAAATGCCTTTAATGACGTGTCCCTGGCTATAAGCAAACTATCAGAAAAGGGCTTCTATGGACCTTATCACCTGCTTCTAAACCCGAAGGAATACTTCAAGCTAAACAGGGTATACCACAACACTGGTCTTTTGGAAATAGAACAGATAAAGAAGCTGGTATCGGATGTATATTACACGCCCATAGTGCCAGAAAATAAAGCCATACTGGTCTCCGCAGGACCCCAGAATATGGACTTGGTAGTGGCCCTTGACTTTAGTCTTGCCTATGTGGAATCTACCAACATGGTGCACCACTTTAGAGTTATGGAAATAGTCGCACCGAGGATAAAAAGACCGGGTTCTATAATGGTAATAGGTGAAAAGTGAAGGAGAAATGGAAGGTAATAGAAAAGCTCCTTTCTGACGAGTACCACATAGAAGTTCGAGGAAGTTATGAGGGTTGGGGTGCAGGGTATGACACTCGTTTTTTGCCCCTTACCGAAATGTGGGCTAAGGGAGAGGTTCAAGAGGTCCCAGAGCCTGTAAAAAGACCAGTCGGAGTTGTCTTTTCCATCCAAGACCTCTCCCAAACATCTGAAGAGGATGCCATAAACACCATAAGGCACCAAATAGAGTATCTATTTAGCACAGAACTATACCTCTGGAGGTTAGGACAGAGGGAGTTTTATAAGTTTGGCTTTACGCCCACATCCTTTGTTGTTTTGTATTCTGTTCTTGAAAGCATGAAAACCGACCAAAGGATAATAGACAGCCATCCGTCAGCTCAAGCCTCCTTACAGAAAAACTACCAACAAATACTTAGGATGGTGGATACCTACTATCCACATCATCTTTTCTCTCTTAGTCTGCTTAAAGGTTGGTTGGGGAGCGGAAACTTGCAAAGGGATGTTGAAAAGCTTCTCTATGAATACCTTAACGCCAAGAACTCAGAAGCATACGACATACTTATGGAAGACCTGCTGGGTAAGTACATGGCTTACATAGAAAAAGCTCAGGAAATGAACTATATAGATTTACTTCTTGACGAAGCAAGGGGGAAGGTAAGAAAAGATGCTCACAAAGGCAGGATAATGACAGACCTTTTAAAAAAACTACCAGACCATCTTCAAAAGTTGCTCATGGAATACAAGGACAAAAGGTCCGTCGATATACCGGAAGTAGAAAGAAGAGATATACTAAAGAGCCTAAAAAACATGCCTGACTGGATGAAGGACTATCTAAAGCAGATGTCGTATCTTGACATGATAGAAAGGGATGTGAAATTTTTAATGCACTTCCTACCCAAGACCCTTGAGGTGGACATAGAGCACAGGGGCTTTCTAAGCTTTTTGATAAAAGGCTGGGAAGAACAAACAGCATCCTCCACAGGTAGTATGCAACTAAGAAAATCCTCAGGGGAGCATTCAAAAGAAGATAAACTTTATGAAAGGGCTTATGGACTAAACAAGGAAGAGTTTAGGGTCTATCAAAGACTTCTATCCAATGTAAAACCTTATATTGATGCTTTAAAGAGAAAACTTAGGGGTCTAATGCCAGAGGAAGAGGAGCTATGGTCTGGGAAACACTTTTACGGGAGAAGATTAAACACAAAAGCTATAAGCGTAGAGGCTTCAATAGGTAGAGGAAGGTTCTACCTAAGAAGAGAAGAAAAGACAAAAAAAGAGTTGGCTTTTAAGCTAATCATAGATGTTTCCACCTCTATGAAAAAAGAAGACAAGATAAAAAAGGCTATAGAGGCTTTACTTCTCTTTTCCGAAGTTATAAGCTCGTTAAAGATGCCCTTTTCCATTGACGTTTTCAGCGACAGAGTCTTTAGGCTAAAAGATTTTCAGGAAGATTACGGGAGTATAAAGTGGAGAATTGTAGAACTTTTTAACCTTCTGGGGGGTGGTACAAACCTTGAAAAGGTTATGCTCTTTTCTTTTGAAGACCTTCAGCTCTACTGTATAAAAAACCATGTAAGGGGCTGTATGATTGTCTTCTCCGATGGTGAGCCTACCAAAGGCTTAAGAGGTCAGGAACTCAAAGGACTAATCAACCGTATAAAGGCGACCACACCCGTAGTGGGTATAGGAGTGGGAAAAGAAAAGAACTATGTGGACTACTACTTTGAAACTACGGGCATAAAGATAAAGGATGTTTCGGACTTGCCTCTTGTGTTTACTAGGATAATAGAGAATCAGGCAAAAAGGCTTCTGGCTTTTCAATAATTATTTTTAGTCCATCCTCTGGCTTTTCCACTAAAAAAAGGTAATCGGTGATTCTACGGTGATTCTGTGCCTCCTTTAAAAACTCCCTACCCTCCCTTTCTTGACCCAAGGATAAGTATAAAAGTCCGAGGAGTAAATACTTTTCCATGCAGTCCTGTGCCAGCATGAGCCATTTGGTAGCCTCAAGATACTTAAATTCAACCACATACCTTATACCCCTGTGCAGAGCACTTTTACGTGTAATAAAATCTTCCCTGTTCAGCTTTTTGCCTTCCGCACTATAGACTGCTATTCTAAACTTGACTCTCATCACATAAACCTATCATCCATAAAACCAGTAAAAAGCATAACTTATAGAGCATGAAGGTTTATGTCAAGGAAGACCTATCTTATAAAAATATAATACTATCGGAAGAAGGTAAGCCTCCCGAGAAAATAGAAATAGACGGGGAAAATATAAGAGTTTTTGCCTCTTCTGGTAAGGTGTTTGAGATTCCCCTCAACACGCTTAGAGGCAAGGCTCTGCTGGATAGACTCCATTACCAAGGTGAACTGACTCAGGAGATATATATTTAACTTGCTTTAAAACCTTTATAAGGAGGCTTACATGGATAGGGTAGAGCTATTTTTGTTTGAAGTGGCGGAGAAAGCCATAAATTACCAACGCATAGACAAAGAGACAGCCCTAAGGATTTTAAACATACCAGACGAATATGTAGCTCTTGCCACCTACTTAGCTCAGAAGGTAAAAAACCATTTTCATCCGTCCAACAAGGTGGAGTTCTGTTCCATAATTAACGCCAAGAGTGGTGCCTGTTCAGAAGATTGCAAATTCTGTGCTCAGTCAAAGCTATACAAGACACCTATAAACATTTACAACCTCGTTCCAAAGGACGAAATAGTGGAAGGAGCTTACAGAGGTGTAGAGTTTGGAGCCAATAGGTACTGTGTGGTATTAAGCGGAAAATCGGCCACTAAGGAAGAGGTAGAAAAGATATGTGATGCAATTGAAGAAATAAAAAAGGAAAATCTTCCTATAAATGTATGCGTTTCCGCTGGAACTCTAGACGAAGAGTCTCTTGAAAAGCTAAAGGAAGCTGGCGTAAAAAGAGTAAATCACAATCTTGAAGCTTCTGAAAACTTCTTTCCTAAAATAGTAAGCACACATTCTTGGAAAGATAGGTATGAAACCATAAAGAGAATTAAGTCCGTAGGGCTTTCTACCTGCTGTGGTGGTATCTTTGGCATGGGAGAAACCAACGAAGACAGAGTGGACTTGGCACTAACTTACAGGGAGCTGGAAGTAGATTCTATTCCCCTAAATTTCCTAATGCCTATTGAGGGCACACCGCTACAAAACGCCCCAGGAGTGACACCTTTAGAAGCCCTAAAGATTATAGCCATGTTTAGGTTTACAAACCCAAAAGCTGAGCTAAGGCTATGCGGTGGAAGAGAGCAAAACCTAAGAGATTTTCACGGCATGGCAGTTCTTATGACTAACGCTATGATGGTCGGAGGATATCTAACAAGAGCCGGTAGGGATATAAAGAAGGACTACCAGCTTTTAGAAGACTTAAAGCTTGAAAGACTCGTAAGCGCAGAGTAGGGTGTGAAATTTTCACATGTGAATTTCTTCCTCTTATTCTTCTTCTCTTCTCTTTTCTTTTTTTTATATTTTATTTCACTTTATATATAATAATAGACCCCAAGAAATTCACACCCCATACAGGAAAGCCTTGACTATCAACGGTTTCAGAAAAAGAATTTTCACACCCCATCAGAAAGCCTTGTCATTTCTTGTTTTTATACATGCTTCAAGTCTTTGAGTATGAATAACTTCAGAAGATTTTCACAATTTCACACCCTATAGTTCTAAGTATGGCTTTTTTCTTGATTTTTAAATATAAACCCTCTTCAGAAAAATCTCGGGAAAAACCCTATTTAAAAACAGGGTGTGAAATTCCCTCTTTCTGGTCGTAAAAATTACCCATAGGGTGTGAATTTCTTGGGCAAAATGTGAAATTCTATGTGAAAAACTCTGGTTAAAAAGCACGGAAAAACCAGCACTTAGGAATAGGGTGTGAAAATCTTTTATGATGTAAATCATATCATTTTGCCACTAAACACAGCCATAGAAGAAGCTAAGGTTGTAAGGTGCATTTAAACTGCACAGATTTTGTGCGTGGCTTTATTTATGGTCACCCTTTCATCTGCGCCCACCAAAGAGCAGGGTTCCTATCCTTACTATGGTTGCACCCTCCTCTATGGCTACCTCAAAGTCGTGTGACATGCCCATAGAAAGATGCGGAAGGCTGACTCCGTACTCTCTCTCAAGTTTTTCCTTTAAATCTCTCAAAAGAGAAAAGTAGCCTCTGACCTCTTCTAGGTCTTCCCTGTACGGGGGAATGCACATAAGACCAAGAACCTTAATGCTGTTTGCGGAAAGACACTTTTCAAAGAAGGCTTTAAGATTATCTGGCTCCACTCCACCCTTCGTCTCTTCACCGCCTACGTTCACTTCTATTAAAACCTCTTGAACTTTGTTTATAGCTTTTGCCCTTTTTTGAAGCTCTTCAAGGAGACTTTCCCTGTCCAAAGAGTGAATAAGGCTTACCTTGTCTATGATGTACTTTACCTTGTTGCTTTGAAGCCTCCCTATAAAGTGCCAATCAATGTTTAAATCCCTTAGCTCTTCGTGCTTTTTCAAAAATTCCTGAACACGGTTTTCACCGAAGCTCCTAAGACCGCATCCGTAGAATTCTCTTATCGTCTGGGAAGGCACGCTTTTAGAAGCCCCAAGAAGTAGCACCTCCTCTCTTTTTCTCTTAGCACGCTCACAGGCTCTTTTGATTCTCTCCTCTACCTTTTGCAAAATCTCACAACTCATGCTTCTGTTTCTGGCAAGTAAATCACCGTCTATGCTGTATGTGTATCTGAACGCCACCACCGGCTTCAATCTTACTCTTCTTGCCGTCCACCACTGCGGAGCATCCACACAGGACAAGGAAAAACAGACTAATCCAAAACATCCTTCAATATCCTGTAGGTTTTACTGGCTGGAAGCCCCATAACCGTGTAAAAATCCCCTGATATCTTTTCTATAAACCTCGCACCTATTCCTTGGACAGCATAGGCTCCTGCCTTATCCATAGGTTCCTCCGTGTCTACATATTCCTCTATTTCTTTATTGCTTAGTGGTGCAAACTTTACCCATACGGTATCGTGGAAGCTTATTTTACCCTTTGGGGAAAGAATTGCTACGCCTGTTATCACCTTATGCCATTTTCCAGAAAGGTTTCTAAGCATAGCCTTGGCATCTTCTTTATCCCTGGGTTTACCCAATATTTTGTTGCCTAATACTACTATAGTATCCGCACCTAATACGGTGGCGAACTTGTAGTCCTTCCATACGGTAAAAGCCTTCCTGAAGGCAAGCCTCCTCGCTGTTAGTACAGGATGTCCCATGTGGTTCTCTTCTATGTAGGAGGGTATTACCAAAAAGTTAAAGCCAAGCATTTTAAGGATTTGAACCCTCCTTTTTGACTCGGAGGCAAGGACTAATAATCTCATTCCTCTATATTTTAAACCTTCTTAAGGAGCTGGTCAAAAAGTCAAGAATAAGGTGAAAAACCTCAGAAGCCACAACGCCCAATGCAAAGTAAAAAACTTCCTCCTTGCCTGCAAGCGAGGAAAAAAGCTCAAAAGGGTCAACGCTAAGGAGTAATTCCTTCAACCACGGTGCGTACTTTGAGGAAAAGCCTAAAAGAACAAAGTAGAGAAATACAGAAGTAAGCACCAGGTAGCCCACCCTTACGAGAGTGCCTACGAGTGGTATATGGGATATTCCTCTGTGTTTGGAAAGGGCATGATAGGGTCTCCAAAGGAGCTTAAATACCTTCCACCTCTTTGAAGGCTTTGATTTTGGTAGGTCAAGGTCTGGAGAGAGGAAAAAAGTGCCAAAGAGATATCCACCAATAAAGGGTATGTAGAACTCTCTTGGCGTATAGTACAGGCAAAAAGGTAGGGCAAGAAGGTTGAAAAAGTCATGCGACCTACCTAAAGCCATCTAAGCCTCCACATCCACAAGCAAAAGGGTATTGCTTCTTCTCCTGTCTATTTGGTAAGCCACTCTCTTCCTGACAGGGAAATTTAGTCTTCTTAGCATTCTTGCGTCCCAGCAATAGAGGTAGAAGTTCCCGGCTCTCAGAAGAATCCTGTCACCCTCTTTTTTCATTAATTTCATCTCTACAGGCTCAGACAGAAAGGTAGGCTCAGGGAAGCCTTCTCCGTAAGGTTCAAGGTCTCTGAGAAGGTTGTAAAGGTCTTCCCTTACTTGATGGGTAGGCATGGGCATGTCTATGTAGAGGTTGTTTTCTAAGATTGGTGCCTTGGAGAAAACCTCCTCCGCAAGGTTTTCAAAGACTTTAATATCTTCCGTTTTTATGGTAAAACCAGCCGCAGATTTGTGTCCACCCCACTTTACAAAAAGATGGGAGAGTATCTTTAGTGGTAGGTATACATCCATTCCTTCTGGACCTCTAACAGAAGCGCTGGAATATTCTTTGCCAAGGGATAAGACAACCACAGGTTTTGAAAAGAGGCTTGATAGCCTACCTGCCACTATACCAGCCACACCACCAGCCCAATCCTCCAGCTTTACCACAATTACACTGCCCTTCTGTTGGGTAGCCTGCTTTAAAGCTTCTTCAAAAGCTAACTGGCTTAGCTGTCTTCTGTATTGGTTTAGCCTGTCTATTTTCTCTACAAGGGCTTTTGCCCTGTTTTCATCCTTTTCCAAAAGTAGTCTAAAGGCTATGTAAGGTCTTGCTACCCTTCCAGGTGCGTTAAGCCTGGGTGCTATGGAGAAGGCTATATCCCTTGAGCTAACATCCTGTTTTATACCAGACCTTTCCATTAGAAGTCTTATGCCGGGAGCGTTGAAACTACCCCTGAGGGTGTGGTTTAAAAGTTTAAGCCCGTTGAAGACTATTATCCTGTTTAGAAGGTTCATGGGCATTACGTCTGAAACTGTGCCTAGACATGCAAGGTGCAGATACTCACGCACATCCGCATCTATCCCGAGCTCTTTCCTTAGTAATGTAGCTAAGTAAAAAGCCAGCCCCGAGGAAGATATTTCCTTAAACTCCTCAAACTCTCCATTTCCCAGTTTAGGGTTTACTATAAGAGCTTTAGGTAGGCTATCCCCTGGATTGTGATGGTCCAGTATGATGGTTGGGATGTTGCAGAGGCTCAATTCCTCCTGGGCGGTGGTGCCGTTATCTACGGTAAGGAGCAAATCAGCGTAGGCGTTTAGCTTTCTTACCAAATCCTTGGTAAGGCCATAGCCCTTTTTCCTTGATGGGAGCATTGGTAAAACTCTTGCACCCGCCCTTTTTAAAAGGTCATAGAGTATGGCTGTGCCTGTCACACCATCCACATCGTAATCTCCAAAGATAACTATCCTTTTGCCGGCACGCACAAAGTCCGATATGAGGTTCACCGCTTCCAGTATGTTGGGGATGTGAAAGGGGGGGAGAAGGTTTTTTAGCTTGCTTTCAAGGATGCTCTCATCCACCCTCCTGTTTGCTAAAAGTTGAGCCTTTATGTAGCCAAGTTTGTTGGACAAGAGCTCATCTGGAGTTATAAGCTCGCTCAGAAGCACCCATTTTTTCCCCGATACGCCTCTCATGACCTTTTGAAAGTTAAAAACTCCTCGCACCACTTAGATATGTTGCCTGCTCCCATAAAGAGAACTACCTTGTCCTCTGAAATCTGTTCTTCAATTGCATCAAAAAGGTCTTCTTTTGTTGGACAGAAAATACAGCCCGCTCTCTCCGCAAGCTCTTGAGCCCTTACACCGTAGTAGTTTTCTTCTCCAGCAGGATAAACATCGGTGAGAAGACAAAGGTCCGCTTCTTTGAGCACCTCTAAAAATTCTTTAAAGAGGTGATAAGTCCTTGAATACCTATGTGGTTGAAAGGCAAGGATGATGCTCCTGTCTGGGTGCATATCCCTTATAGCTCTCAAAACCGCTCTTATTTCGGTGGGATGGTGTCCGTAGTCGTCGTATACGGGAACACTTCCTATATAGCCCTTTAGGTCAATCCTCCTTTCTGCGTTTTTGAAACTTTCAAGGGACTTCTTTATGGTGGGAAATTCTATTCCCGCCTCTAAACATACACAAGCACAGGCTAAGGCATTGTATACGTTGTGCTTTCCTGGAACTCCAAGATGCACTTCCCCCAGCCTTCTACCTTCCCAAAAAAGCTCAAAAAGGTATCTTCCCTCAAGAAGTCTGAGGTTTTTTGCCATAACTTGAGCATCCTTATGAATGCCGTAGCCAACAACCCTTCTGTGTGTCCTCTCAGCCAACCATGTGCAGTTTTCTTCATCCATGTTTAAAACCGCAAAACCGTAAAAGGGGACAGAGTCCACAAACTTTAGAAAAGCCATTTTTATGTCCTCTATGTCTTTATAAAAGCCTATGTGTTCCTTGTCTACGTTGGTCACAACCGCTACCGTCGGCAAAAGCCTGAGAAAACTTCCATCGCTTTCATCCGCTTCAGATATGATTAGCTTATCCTTGCCAAGCTTGGCGTTAGAACCCAAGCTATGAAGCACACCACCTATTAGTACCGTTGGGTCGTGTCCTGCGAGGTGGAAGGTATGGGCTATCATAGATGTGGTTGTGGTTTTTCCGTGAGACCCGCTCACCGCAATACCCTCACCCAGCCTGAATATCTCCGCTAACATTTCACCCCTTGGTATCACTGGCACGCCAGAAGCCTTTGCCTTCCTTATTTCTGGGTTGTTTTCAGAAACCGCAGAGGAATAAACTACCACCTGAACCCCCTCTACATTTTCCTCTCTGTGTCCTATGTAGACCTTTGCCCCCTTCTTTCTTAGAAGCTCTATGTTCCTGTTCTCCTTTATGTCTGAGCCAGAAACTTTATAGCCCATATCAAGCAATATTTGGGCTATTCCGCTCATGCCTATACCGCCTATGCCCACAAAGTGAAAGCTTTTGACCTTTTCCCTAAACATGGGTATATTATATCCTTTGGCAGTGTCCGTAGCTCAGCTGGATAGAGCGTGGGTCTCCGGAACCCAAGGTCGGGGGTTCAAATCCCCCCGGACACGTTCAAGCCCAAACTCCTGGCAAGCTATAACCACACTTGGGACATTTACCTTCCTTCAAAAAGTTTAAGGTTCTGTATTGGTGTCTTTCTATGACCCTTTCTCCGCAAGATGGACAGTAGGTGGATTCCAAGTTCACATTCCAGTAGTTGCCCACATACACAAAGTTAAGCCCTTCCTCTTTGCCTATATGGTAGGCTCTTTCAAGCGTATCTAAAGGCGTAGGCATAACATCCAACATTCTGTAAGCTGGGAAAAAGCGGGATACATGCCAGGGTATATCCTTAGAGAGGCCGGCTATGAAGCGTGCTATTTCTCTTATTTCCTCTTCAGAATCGTTATAACCGGGTATCAAGAGTGTAGTTATCTCAATCCATATGCCCCTTTTGAAGGCGTATTCTATGGTTTTAAGCACAGGCTTCAATCGTGCTCCGCATATTTTTTTGTAAAATTCATCGGAGAAGGATTTTAGGTCTATGTTCATGGCATCCAAGTAGGGAAGTGCCGTATCTATGGCTTCCTCTGTTTCATAGCCACTGGTTACAAAGACGTTCCTTATACCCTTTTCTTTAGCAATTCTCATAACATCGTAGGAAAACTCAAAGAAAATCACAGGTTCGTTGTAAGTGTAGGATATGGAAGGTGTTCCGTAGTCCTGTGCCAGTTTAACCACCTCCTCCGGGTGCATCTTCTTTCCAAATACCTTGTATTGATGAGTTTGTGGATACTGAGATATTTCCCAGTTTTGACAAAACTTACAGGAAAAATTACATCCTACAGTGCCTATGGAGAGACTAAAAGTCCCCGGTAGAAAGTGATATAGTGGCTTTTTCTCTATTGGGTCAACATTCATGGCTGAGACAAGCCCGTATACCGTAAGGTATAGATTTCCATTCCTGTTTACTCTTACACCGCACTTACCGAACTCACCTTCAGCCAGCACGCACCTTTGATGACATGCCTTGCAAAGCACTTTACCGTCTTTCTTTTCGCTTAGCCATGCAAGCCTTTCCATAGAAGTTAAATTTAATGACATGAAGGTTAGAAAACCAAGGGTAGTAGGCTACTTTTATCCCTCAGACAGAAAAAGGCTTGCGGACTATGTGGATAGGCTTACTGAGAATAGGCTGGATTTAGGGGAGTGTGTAAGGGGTATTATAGCACCTCACGCAGGCTACGAGTGTTCGGGACCAACCGCAGGTGTGGTTTATTCTACTTTAAGGAATAAAAGCTACAAGAGGGTAGTTCTTGTTGGACCTTCTCATTTTGTAGACTTTGATGGCTTCTCTTTTGGAAGCTTTGATGCCTTTGAAACACCTCTTGGTGTGGTAACGGTGGACAAAGAAGCTATCCAGGGCTTTGCAGAAAACCATAGGATGATGATGGATGAACCTCACATTTACGAGCACTCCCTTGAGGTTCAGCTACCTTTCCTACAGAGGATTTTGGGTGATTTTCTCCTTGTGCCTGTCGTGTACGGAAAGGTAGAGGGCTATAGGCTTAAGCTTGTGTTGGAGCATTTCTGTGATGAGAATACACTCTTCGTAATAAGCTCTGACCTAAGCCATTACTACGAGGATAGCCAGGCAAGAGTATTAGACAGTCACTGTCATGCGTGGATTTTGAAGAGAGAAGAAGAGTCAAAACAAAAATGTGAAGCCTGTGGTAAAAGTGGTATAGAAGCGGCAATTCTTTACAGCAGAGAAAAGGGGTTAAAAGCTCATCTTTTAGATTATAAAACTTCCGCAGAAACTTGTAGCGACAGGCATAGGGTTGTGGGCTATGGTGGTTATGCGTTTACTTCATAATGTAATAAAGCATTAGTGGGTAATCCCCACTAATACCTTGGAAATCCTCTTCTATGAGCCTTCTTATAAGACCTTTTCTGTCTTCCATGTAAAACACCCTTGCCTCTGGCACCTTTGCCAACTGCTTAGCTCTGTTTATGGCATCTTGGAGGTTTCCAAGTTCATCCACAAGACCAAAATCTTTTGCAACTCTACCAGTAAATACCCTACCATCCGCTATTTCTTTTAGCTTTTCTTCTGATATCTTCTTTGACCTGTGTTTTAGAATAGCCTGCAGGAACTGCTCGTAGGCATCCTGTATGGTATCCTGTAGGTATTTCCTCTCCTCTTCTGTTAGGTCCCTGAAGGGTGATAATGTATCCTTAAACTTTCCTGTCTTTATGGCTGTAATCTTTATTCCTAGCCTTTCAAGCAAAGCCTTAAGCTCCGTATGCTGGACTATTACACCAATACTACCCGTTATAGTTCCTGGGTTGGCGATGATAAGGTCAGCCGGTGCGGATATGTAATAACCTCCAGAGGCAGCCACATTACCCATGGAAACCACTAAGGGTTTACCCGTGCTTTTGAAGTCCTCCAAAGCTCTGTATATCTCCTGAGAGGCACCCACAGAACCCCCTGGGCTATCCACTCTCAAAACCAAAGCCTTTACGCTTTTGTCTTCCTTTGCACGCTGTATGCGGAGGACTGTTGGCTCTGGGTCTATTAGAGTGCCCTTTACCTTTACCACTGCTATGCGGTCTCCTACTGGTATTCTTGAAAGTAAGGAGCTTACAAATCCAGCCACAACTAATATTATTACAATTAAGGTGAGCCTTTTAAGCCACTTTTTCATGTTTCTGACTCCAGAAAAGCCACAGAGCAAGTAAGAGGGAGAAGAGCATCATACTTATTGCAACCAACTGATTCCAAGTAAGACCTATACCCGCTATTGGGGGCGTTACACCCCTGAAGAACTCAAGGAAAAACCTCAGTAAACCATAAAGGAGCATGTAGAGGGAAAATACAAAACCGTCAAAGGGCTTTCTTCTGTATACAGCAAGGAGTATTAAAAAGACTATAAGAAGGCTTACGGATTCCATAATCTGCGTAGGGTAAAGGGGCATGTAAGGTGGTGCTACACTACCTACTGGGAAGACCAAGTAAAAAAAGGGGAATTTATCAGAAAGATGTATGCCGGGCGTTGTAATACCATCTACTGGGAAAGGCTTTCCGTAGCAACAGCCTGCGGACGTGCATCCCAGTCTTCCTACCGAATGAGCTATGCTAAGGGCAACTACAGCCATATCCGCAGACTTCCAGAAGGGTAACCTGTACCTAAGAATGCCAACAATACCCCCAAGAATACCGCCCAACAGACCACCAAAAAAGGTCATACCGCCATTCCATATGGCAAGAATATCCCTAAGCCCAGATATTTGTTCTGGATGCTCTATTACGTAGGATAGCCTTCCGCCTACTATGCCAAACAGAAGAGCGAGCAAAAGTGTGTTTTCTACATGATTGGGGTTTATACCTTCCCTTTTGGCAAACCTCAGCACAAGCCAGTAGGCTATAAAGGCACCGAGAGCTACAAGCACTCCGTAAGTGTATATCTTTACACCAAATACTTCAAAAAGCACGGGAAACATGTCTAAAATTTTAAGCTATCCACTGTAAGGACTAAGTTAAATTGGTCTCCCTCTATTCTAATGGCTCTGGCGTAGCCCTCTTTAGCCCAGTCTAAGTATCTAAGCTTTAGCCATCTGTTTTTATCCTTGTCATAAAACTCAACCAGTGTAAGCCTTCCGTCCTTGAATACATACTTGGACCTGTAAGGTCCTTCATCCCTTTCAAAGGAAAGACCTGAGAAGGAGCAGTTAACCTTTTCGTCCCCCCTTAGCACCTTACCAAAGATTACGCCATCCGGGTTTACTGGTATGTTAGCACATACGCCCCCCACACAGAGATTGTTAAAGGACAGCTCCGCAGTTCTATCTTCCCCGGAGATTGTAAACTTACCTTCTCTCTTTTTCACCTGAATTGGAATTCTAAAAAGCCCATACCTTAGGGATAAATTGGCATTGTAAGAGGATGGACTGTTCCACTCTGAGTATTCCTTTTTTATACTGTCTCCCTCTGGACAGACTACTGGGGCACAACCAAAAATAGACAGAACTGTAATAGCGGATAAAATCTTAATTTGTCTCACGGGCATAATTATAAACCAGCATCTGTATAATTACACCTATGAAAAAGCTGTCCCATTATCTTGTATACTCAAGTCCAAATACGGAAGATGGACTCGTTAGGTTTTTGAAAAGGACTCTTTTTCTCTTTTTGAAAAGGGAAAGGACGTGTCATGTTGCACTGGCAGGCGGTAGAACACCCATAGAACTCTACAAAAGTCTATCCTCTGAAAGGCTTCCTTGGGATAGGATTAGGTTCTACCTTAGCGACGAGAGGTACGTCCCCCTTTCTTCTGAGCTTTCCAACTACCGCACTGTGAAGTCCGCCCTTGGGGACAGGGCAAAGATAGCTTTCTTTAAGACTGAGATGCATCCGGAAGAGTGTGCTATGGACTACAGCCTCCAGCTTCCCCAGAGGCTACACATTGCCCTTCTTGGTGTTGGTGCGGACGGACATACCGCTTCCCTTTTCCCTGGTGTAGAGTGTCAAGATGTAAGCCCAAAGGTATGCCTTAGCAGGTCTCCCGATGGGCTTTTGAGATTGTCCCTAAAAGAAGACTATCTAAATCTATCATGTATAGTTATCTACTTCTTGAAGGGTGAGGAAAAAAGGGAAGCCTTTAAAGACATGCTAAGAGGTTTACCCATACCGGCGGTCAGGGTTAGAGGAAGGCTCAGAACTTACATATTTACTGACCTTTTATAATGTTTACATGGATGCGAACATCCTCGTGGTGGATGATGAAAAGTCTATAAGGGAAACCATTAAAGGGCTTCTTGAAGAAGAAGGATACAGAGTATCTGTCGCCGAGAGTATAAAGTCTATGAAGGAAAGGGTTGAAAGAACCTTTTTCCACTGTGTGCTTTTGGACCTTTGGCTCCCCGATGGTAACGGTCTTGAGTATATATCCTACCTAAAGGAAAAACTGCCGGGAAGTGCGGTAGTGGTTATAACAGGTCATGGTAAGACGGAGCATGCGGTAAGGGCTATAAAGGAGGGTGCTTACGACTTTTTGGAAAAACCCTTTTCTATGGACAGGCTCTTGACTACCGTGGAAAGGTCTTTAAAGGAAACCATAAGACACAGAAATGAGGAAGAAGGGGAAAGCCTACTGGGTGAGAGCAAGCATATGCATCATGTGAGAGAGCTCATCCAAAAGCTGGCAAGGACAGATGCAAGCGTGCTAATAGTGGGTGAAAGTGGAACAGGTAAAGAGCTTGTGGCAAGAAGCATACACAGACTGTCAGAGAGAACAGAGGGTCCTTTTATAGACATAAACTGTGCGGGACTTCCCGACGAACTTGTAGAGGCTGAACTATTTGGATACGAGAAGGGAGCTTTTACCTCAGCCAGTCAGAGAAAATTGGGAAAGCTGGAGCTTGCTCACGGTGGCACCCTCTTCCTTGACGAAGTGTCAGAATTAAGCGCTAAGGCTCAGGCAAAACTCCTGAGGGTTTTGGAAACAAGGGAGTTTACGAGGTTGGGTGGAACCCAAACTATAAGGTCAGACTTTAGGGTTATATGTGCTTCCAACAGGGACCTTAAGGAAGAAATAGAAAGGGGAAGGTTTAGGGAAGACCTCTACCATCGCATATCCACCTTTGTTATAAAGCTACCACCTCTTAGAGAAAGGGGCGAAGACATAACGCTTCTTGCGGAGTACTTTTTAGACCAATACATTAGAAAGTACGGAAAGTCCCCCAAGTACTTAAGCCAGGAGGCAAAGAAGCTCTTGCTTACATACCAATGGAAGGGCAACGTAAGGGAGTTAAAGAACCTAATGGAAAGGCTCGTCATACTTCACGAGGGCGTGCACATAACGGATAAGGACATTAGAATACTTCTTGGTTTTGACCACGAGCCAGAAGACTTAAGCTCTTTGCTCTCCCAAAAAGACCTAAAGACTGCAAAGCAAAGCTTTGAAAAGCTCTTCATAGAGAGAAAATTGAGGGAAAACGGTTACGACCTAAAAAGGACAGCGGAAGCCATAGGCATCGACCTTTCAAACCTCTACAGAAAGATAAGACAGTATGGCATAGAAACCGGGACTTAAATATAATAAATGTATGGAAACCTTTGAGGGTTATACCTTTGACGACTTACTGCTAATACCCCAGTATTCTGAGGTTCTTCCTCACGAGGTGGATGTCTCCACTTGGCTGACAAAAAGCATAAAACTAAACATCCCCATAGTGTCCGCCGCTATGGATACAGTTACAGAATCAAGGCTCGCTATAGCCTTAGCCCGTGAGGGTGGTATTGGTGTAATACATCGCAATCTCTCTATACAGGAACAAGCTGGAGAAGTGGAGAAGGTCAAGAAATCCGAAAGCGGTATGATACTCCAACCTGTAACGGTAAATCCAAATACCACGGTAAAGGAAGCTCTTGAAATAATGGAAAGATACAAAATATCTGGTGTACCTGTAGTGAGCGACGGCAACAAGTTGGTAGGCATTCTCACCAACAGAGACCTAAGGTTTATAAAGCCCACAGATTACGATAAACCAGTTTCCCTTTTTATGACCTCCGAAAACTTAGTGGTAGCCCAGGAAAGGGTCACCCTTGAGGAGGCCACTGAAATACTTCAAAGGCACAAAGTGGAAAAGCTTCCCATAGTGGACAAGGAGGGAAGGCTCGTAGGTCTAATAACTATAAAGGACATAACAAAAAGGAAAAAATATCCCAACGCCTGCAAGGATGAGTTGGGAAGGCTAAGAGTTGGTGCTGCGGTGGGCACTGGTCCAGATACCTTAGATAGAGTATCAGCCCTCGTGTCAGTCGGGGTGGATGTTGTAGCGGTGGATACCGCCCATGGACATTCAAAGAGGGTTATACAAACGGTGGAAAAGATAAAGTCTATGTATCCTGAGCTTCAGGTAATAGCGGGCAATGTGGCAACGGGTGAGGCAACCCTTGACCTTATAAAGGCCGGTGCGGATGCTATAAAGGTGGGTGTTGGACCCGGCTCCATATGCACCACGCGCATAGTGGCTGGCGTAGGCGTGCCACAGCTTACAGCCATAAGGTGGGCTTACGAAGTGGCAAAAGAGCACGGCGTCCCAGTGATAGCGGATGGTGGTATTAAATACTCTGGTGATATTGTAAAGGCTCTGGCTATGGGTGCCAGCTCTGTTATGCTGGGTAACCTTTTAGCTGGCACAGAGGAGTCCCCCGGCGAGACAGTATACTATCAGGGTAGAGCTTACAAAGTTTACAGGGGAATGGGTTCCTTGGGTGCTATGATGAGTAGGAGGAGTGCGGACAGGTATGGTCAGGAAAGTATGGAGAAGTTTGTACCAGAGGGTATAGAGGGAAGGGTGCCATACAGAGGAAGGTTAAGCGACGTCATATACCAGCTGGTGGGAGGACTAAGGTCTGGCATGGGCTACGTGGGTGCATCAAACCTTGAGGAGCTGAGACAAAAGGCTAAATTTGTAAGGATAACATGGGCTGGCTACAGGGAGTCCCATGTGCACGACGTTCAGATAACTAAGGAAGCACCCAACTACTGGGTAGAGTAGCTAAAGGATTAGCATACCGTCCCCATAACTGTAGAACCTGTAGCCTTCTTTTACCGCTTCATTGTAAGCTTTTAGAACGAATTCCCTTCCACCGAAAGCACAAACTAGGAAAAGAAGAGAAGATTTAGGAAGGTGAAAGTTGGTAATAAGGGCGTCCACTACTTTAAAGTTATAGCCTGGATATATGTAAAGGTCTGTCCAGCCTTCAAAGGGTTCAAAGCCGGCAGTCTCTAAGGCTCTTACCACTGTCGTACCAACAGCCACGACCCTTTTGCCCTTTTCCTTCGTCTCCTTTATGATTCCTACAGCTTCCTCGGATACCCTTACGTACTCTGGGTCTACTTGATGGAGCTCTATCCGCTCTGCTTTGACGGGTTTAAAAGTTCCGTAGGAAACATGAAGAGTTATAAAGGTTCTCTTTATTCTGTATTCATCGAGCCTTTTGAGAAGCTCCTCAGAAAAGTGAAGGCTTGCGGTGGGTGCTGCCACTGAGCCTTCCACTTGGGCAAAAACCGTTTGGTAGTAGATTCTGTCTATAGGTTCTTCCTCCCTTTTTAGGTAAGGTGGTATGGGTATTCTGCCGTACTTGTCTAAGGCTTTCAATGGATTTTCCGAGATAAGCCTTACCCTAAATCTGCTTTCTTCTATGTGCTCCAACACTTCAATCTGAAAGTCCTCTGCCACGTAGACTTTTAGACCTTCCCTTATACCCTTGCCACCTATGAGTGCCTGCCACTCCTCCCTCGTTATGTAGTCTGTAAGTAAAACCTCCACCTTTCCGCCAGTAGGCTTCCTACCGTAAATTCTTGCGGGAAGAACCTTTGAGTTGTTAAAAACCAAAAGGTCTCCTTCCTGAAGATACAGGGGCAAGTTCCAGAATATGTCGTGCCTTATCTTTTGACTTTTCCTTTCCAAGACCATAAGCCTTGCGGAGTGCCTCGGCTGAGCTGGATACTTGGCTATAAGATGCTCTGGCAGATGGTAGTCAAAATCCTCTACTCTCATTCCCTTGCAAGAAACTTTAACACTATTGGTGCCATGAGAGTGGTAACCGCCACCACGAAGATAACCACAGCGTAAAGAGTATGGTCGTACAGTCCTATCTGTCTTCCAAACTCCGCAAATATAAGACCTACCTCACCCCTTGGAAGCATAGAAAAACCTATAAGAAGCTTCTCCCTTAGGCTACCCTCTACAAAAAAGCCAGATATAACCTTACCTATCACCGCCACAAAGAGTATAAGGAGAGACAAAAGCCAAAACCTCTGAGATGTAAAGTCTATAGCCTTTAGGTTTAACTGAAGACCCACGTAAACAAAGAATATGGGAGTTAGAACCCAGACTAAGGGCATTATAGTATGCTCTACCTTCTGAGCCAGTTTTTCGTCGGTTCTCAAAAATAGGGCAAAGGGCAGGGCAAAACGCCTTGAGAGAGCTAAACCTGCGGTGAAGGCACCCAGTATCTCAGGAGAGCCTATTTCGTGAGCCATGAAGGCAAACAGGAATATGGTGGCTACAACGGTTGGTGGTATAAAGTCTTCTGTCCTTAGCTTTTCAGACAGAAGGCTTATTATCCTTGCCATAAGCTGGGCAAGTATAGGGGAAAAGATGAAAAAGACCCCTATGTAAAGCACCAAAAGGGTCAAAGCGTCAAAATGAACCACTCCCTCCTTTGAGAACTCATAGAGACCTGCAAGCACTATGACACCAAATATATCATCCAAAACAGCCGCACCCAAAACTATTTGTGCAAACCTCTCTTTCATCTTACCTAAGTCGTCTAAAACTCTTACGGTAATCCCTATGCTCGTTGCGGTGAGCGTGCCACCTATAAAGAGAGAAACGGAGAGGGGAAGACCAACCACATAATAGCTTACTAACGTCCCGAGAAGCATGGGGGTAAAAGCTCCCACAAGGGCAACCACAAGGGCGGAAATGCCTACTTTCTTTAGCTGGTCTATGTCCGCCTCTAAGCCTATGTGAAACAAGAGTAAAATAACCCCTATCTCCGCAAGGAGTTTAAGGACTTCGCTCGGCTCAATTAAGCCCAGAACGCTCTTTCCAAGAAGGACACCAACCAATATTTCTCCCAACACGGGGGGAAGTCCAAGCCTTCCAAAAGTGTCTCCTAATATCCGGGCCAGAAAAAGTATGATTGCTAAGTATAGAAATATAGAGTGAAGCTCCATAGCCTAAATATTATAGCCAGTAGAACCAAAGCCCCCGTCAGACCTTTTGGTATTGCTTAGCTCCTCCACTTCTTCCAACTCCACCCTTATCACTGGACATATAACAAGCTGAGCTATTCTATCCCCCCTGTTTATCAAAAATTCCTCCTGTCCTAAGTTTATGAGTATGACCTTTATCTCTCCTCTGTAGTCTGCGTCTATAGTTCCCGGGGCGTTGAGCAAAGTTATGCCGTGCCTTATGGCAAGTCCACTTCTTGGTCTTACCTGAGCTTCAAAGCCAGATGGTATCTCTATGGCTATACCGGTGGGTATAAGAGCCCTTTGCATAGGCTTTAGAAGAACTGGCTCTTCTACCGCAGCTAAAAGGTCCATGCCAGAAGCATGAGCGGTAGCATAAAAGGGTAAGGGTAAGCCTTCTGCGTGGTGAAGTCTCTTTATCCTTATCTTCATGGTCTTCTCCAAGCCGGCGGTGGGACTTGAACCCACGACCTAGGCATTACGAGTGCCTCGCTCTGCCGCTGAGCTACGCCGGCTCAGCTATGCCTATATTGGTTAATTTAGGTCTTCCCTGTTCGTCAATCTCCAAAACCTTTACCAGCACGTCATCACCTACACTGTACTTTGCTCTAACGTCTTTGACGTAGCCTTCCATCTTGCTAACGTGCAAAAGTCCGACCTTTCCCGGTAGTATTTCCACAAACACACCGTAAGGCTCTACCCTTGTGATTTTCCCCCTGTAGACCTTACCAACCTCTACCTCCTCTATTAGACTTTGGATTATCCTCTTTACTTCTTCTATGGCTTCTCTTGAGTTAGAGGTCAGAGAAACTCTTCCGCCCTCGTGCACCCACACAGATACACCCATTTTATCCCTAAACTCCTTTACGTTTCTTCCACCGGGACCTATAACTGTCAAGGCTTTTTCCTCTGGTATGCTAATTATTTCTATCTTGGGAGCGTACGGGGATACTTCTTTTCTCGGCTCTGACATAGCCTCTTCCATCTTTTGAAGTATGAATAACCTTCCTTCTTTCGCTTGATAAAGGGCTTCTTTCATTATCTCCTTTCCAAGACCCTTTATCTTTATGTCCATCTGAACGCTCGTTATACCGTCCCTTGTGCCAGCTACTTTAAAGTCCATATCACCCAGCTGGTCTTCATCGCCCAGTATGTCAGAAAGAACTACATACCTTTCTCCTTCCATGATTAGACCCATAGCTATGCCAGCCACATGCTTTTTAAGAGGCACACCAGCATCGAAGAGAGCCAAAGACCCAGCACACACAGTAGCCATAGAGGTAGAACCGTTTGACTCAAGTATGTTGGAAACTACCCTTATTATGTATGGGAATTCTGTCTCTGGCGGTATGAGAGGTTCTATAGCTCTTTCCGCAAGAGCTCCATGTCCTATCTCCCTTCTTCTTGGTGGACCCCATGGCTTTGCCTCACCGGTAGAAAAGGGTGGGAAGTTGTAATGTAGCATAAACCTTTTAGAAGTTTCGCCTTCGTATATGCTTTCAACCATCTGAGCTTCCTCTGGGGAGCCAAGGGTTACAGTGGCAAAAGCCTGAGTCTGACCTCTCGTAAATATGGCACTGCCATGAGGTCTTTCATAGGGATGCACCTCTATGCTTATAGGTCTTATGTCCTTCGGACCCCTTCCGTCTATACGGATGCCTTCCTCCAGCAGCCTTTTTCTCATTAGTTTGCTAATAAGCTTCTTGTAATTGTATCCTAGCTTAAAGTGTAGTTCTTCTGGCACCTGATAGTTTTGTATGAATTCCTTCAGTATGTTTGATTGGTAGGTTTTTCTTTCCCTCTTGTCCGCTATGTTAAAGGATTGCAGTATTCTCTCCGTACAGAATTCTTCCAGCTTTTCTTTTAACTCCTGTGGCAAGTCCATGCTTTCAAAACTTGCCTTTGGAACACCTACCTTTTCTCTTAAGTACTCTTGAGCCTTGAGAATGTCCTGAATGGCTTCGAGCCCAAAGTATAGAGCGTCAGCCAATACATCCTCGTCTACCTCTTTCGCTCCACCCTCCACCATCACTATGGCATCCTTGCTTCCCGCCATAACAATCTCAAGGTCTGCCCTTTGTCTTTCTTCGTAGGTTGGGTTTGCCACAAACTTATTCTCAACCCTACAGACTCTAACACCCGCTATAGGACCGTCAAAGGGTATCCTTGATATGTGTAGCGCCGCAGAAGCTCCAGTTATGGCAAGCACATCGGGGTCATACTTATCATCGGCGGACAGCGTAAGAGCTGTTATGACTACCTCATGAAAAAAACCCTCTGGTAGCATAGGTCTTATAGGTCTGTCTATGACCCTCGAAACGAGAATTTCCCTGTCGGTAGGCTTTCCCTCTCTCTTTATAAAACCCCCCGGTATTTTGCCCCATGCGGAGGATTGCTCTCTGTAATCTACAGAGAGTGGTACAAAGTCTATACCTTGAAGGGGTTCTTCTGACATGACCGCAGTCACTAAGACGGCGGTTTGTCCCTGACGGATTACAACAGCTCCGTCTGCCAACTTTGCGTAATGCCCTGTTTCTATGATAATCTCGGCATCCCCAAGCTTTGCGGAAACCTTTTCCATCATTTCACCTTTAACCCAAGTCTTTCTACTACCTCCAAATATTTTTTGTAATCCCTCTCCCTGAGATATTCAAGATGCCTTCTTCTGGCATGTATAAGAGCTATAAGGCCACGCCTTGAGTGCACATCCTTTTTGTGCTTCTTAAGATGTTCTGTTAGCCTGTTTATACGCTCTGTTAGTATTGCTATCTGCACCTCTGGTGACCCTGTATCACCTTCGTGTCTCTGAAAGTTTCTTATAATTTCCTCTTTAAGCACCTTAGATAATGCCATTTTTAATCCTCCTGAGGTTTAAAAGTCTTCCAAAGTTTAATATTATAACTCAACCACCACCGTACTCGCTTTGGTCTATTTCCATGAGAAATTCTTCCACCATGTCCTTTATGAGCTTTATCCTTTCTTCCGCAGACATATCAAAGTAATACTCAAAAAGCTCTATTCTTCTCGTATGTGCATGCTCCTCGTCCGTGTAGTACTTTAGAAGTATGTAGGGAACTTTGTAAGATGTTTCAAAGTCAGGGTCCTCTGGGGTTTTCACCTCGTACTCCACATCCAGACCACCAAGGGCCTCTTCTAAAGCCTTTTTTAACTCTTCAATTTCTTTCTCGTGTTTTTTCCAATCTTTCATGGTTTAATATTTTACAATAGAAAACAGTACTTTAAACTTAGAATCGTAATGCCTTGTAAATCAAACCCGAAAACACGATGGGAGTCCTTTTAATCTCTGTTGGGTTTACTTTCTCTTATAAAACATCTCTTTAGGGGTTTTATGATTAGTCTCTAAGAAGGCTTAGTAACACGCTTCTTGTAGTTTTCTCCTGTATGGTCTGGAATAGTTCTAATGCCTGCCCTTTCCATTGGGTTATACAGCAACCCTTTTTTTAAAAGCTTGAGTAAATCCGTGTAGTTATGACACAAACGCTCTTCCCAATTTTGTATCTCATATCCCTTAGTAGGCTTTTAATTGTACGATTCACAACTATTTAATGCTGACACAATACCGCTTATAAAAAAACTGGATGGGTCTTGGAAACTAATAATTCAGTGTATAGACAATTTTAGGCTTTTTTTGTAATCTATCCCAAGATGTTTAGGACAATTGAAGTTTGCACGGACTTAACCGAAAGGAAAAAGGCAGTTATAAGAGACCTTTTGGCGAGCTACAGGAAGACCGCAAAGAAAATAGCAAGCTATCAGTGGAAGCTATTCTTTCAGACTGGCTCTTTCAACAGAAAAGCTAAGATAAAGCACGTAGAGTCAGACCTTTCTGAGAGATACAAGTACACCATTCAGTATCACGTGGTAGTACCAATCTTAGAGAGCTTTATTTCTAATGTGCAAAACAGGTTTAAAGAGATACTCTAATGTGTGGTTTAATATTCTTTACAAATGGAAGGGGTGTCAGTAGAAGACCAGGTCTTAAACTTGATAAGGAGCGCTAAAAAGCCTGTTTCCTTTGAGGAGATTTCTAATAGGCTTGGATTAGACAAAAAGGGAAGGAAGGTTCTTAAAAAGGTCTTAAAGGTTCTTAGGAAGGCTGGTAAGATAGGGGTTGAGAAGGGTAAGTATGTGATAGCTCAAGAGGAAATAGTAACTGGCAAGGTTATACCCTACCCAGCTGGCTTTGGCTTTCTGGAGATAGGGGAGGGCAAAAAGGATGTATACATACCACCCTTTGAAATGGCAAGGCTCTTCGGTGGTGATGTAGTAAGGGCAAAGATAGTTGAGTACAAGGGTAAAAAAGAGATAAGGGTTTTAAGGGTTCTTAAAAGGGGCAAAAAGGAGATTGTGTGTAAAATCCAAAAGAAGAAAAAGACCTGCCTTGGATTGCCCACCGATGAGAACCAACACCAGACCATAATTCTGGATGGGGATAAATGTGAGAGCCTAAAGGATGGTGTTCTCGTTGTGGTGGAGATAAAGAGGTTTCCAACAAAGGACCATCCTGCCTTCGGCAAGATAAAGGAGGTACTGGGACACCCAGAGGAGAAAAATCTTATCATAGATATACTCATAAGAAAGTATAACCTCCCCGTCTCTTACCCAGACGATGTGCTAAAGGAAGCAAAGGGCATTAAACTTGACCCAGAGGAGCCAAAAAGAAGAAAAGACCTAAGAGGTCAGCTCTGTTTTACCATAGACCCAGAAAAGGCAAGGGATTTTGACGATGCAGTGGCGATAGAAAAAACCTCAGAAGGTTACAGGCTCTGGGTTCACATTGCGGATGTTTCTTACTTTGTAAAGGAAAATTCCCCTATAGATAAGGAAGCCTTTAAGAGGGGATTTACCTTTTACCTGCCCGATAGAGCCCTGCATATGCTTCCGGAGAGGCTGTCCGCAGACCTTTGCAGTCTAAAGCCCAACGAAGATAGGCTTGCTTTTACCTGTGAAATGCTCTTTGATGAAGGGGGAAGACTACTTAACTACGACATATACGAAAGCGTCATAAGAAGTAAAGCAAGGCTTACATACGGAGAGGCTTTAAGGCTAATAGTGGGAGACCCAGCCCTCGAAGCTAAGTACGGAGAGCTTGTCAGCTCTCTCAGAATCATGGAAGACCTGTACAGAGTGCTTGCAAAGGTGCGTTGGGAAAAGGGTAGTATAGACTTTGACCTGCCAGAGGCGGAGCTTGTGGTGGACGAATACGGTGAGCCTGTAGCGGTAATGCAGTACGAAAGACATGTAGCACACAGAATTATAGAGCAGTTCATGGTCTCAGCTAACGAAACCGTTGCCATGCACTTGGAAAATGCGGGATACCCCTGCCTTTACAGAGTTCATGAAAAGCCAGATCCCACAAAGGTGGAAAACCTTTTGGAAATTCTTGCAGGATTGGGCTACAGAGTAAAGAAGCCAAGCCTTAGTCCAAAGTTTTTCCAAAAAATCATAGAAGATTTTGAGGGAAGACCAGAAGAAAACTTGGTAAGATTTCTAACCCTTCGTGCCATGAAAAGAGCCCATTACTCACCTCATAATGTGGGACACTTTGGACTTGCCTCGGAGCACTACACTCATTTTACTTCTCCCATTCGTAGGTACCCAGACCTTATAGTTCATAGGCTTCTAAAAAAAGCTATAAGGGGTGAAGACATAGACTACGAAAAGACACTTGCCTATCTTGAAATGGCTGGTATGCACCTTTCACAGCAGGAAAGGCTGGCGGAGGAAGTAGAAAGAGAAGCCATAGATAGGCTAAAGGCTCGCTTTATGAAGTCTCATGTAGGGGAAGAGTTTGACGGCATTATAACCGGCGTAGTTTCCTTTGGTTTTTTTGTAGAGATTCAGGAATATTTGTCTGAGGGTATCGTAAACATAAGCACCCTGAAGGAAGACCAATATGTCTATGACGAGCCAGCTCATAGGCTTGTGGGTGTTAGCACTGGCAAGGTGTTTAGATTGGGGGACAGAGTAAGGGTTAAGGTGGTTGCCGTAGATGAGGAAAGAGGAAGGCTTGAGCTGATGCTCGTCTAAAGCACTTCTAATTTTGCCCTTAAGGCTCCAGAAGCCTTTATAGCCTGAAGCACCGCTATGATTTCTCTCGGAGTGGCACCTATTCTGTTCAAGGACTCCACAAGCTGGGAAACTGTGGCTCCTTTCAGTTCTATTAGCCTCGCTTCTTTTTCTTGAACCTTAACTTCTGTCCTTGGGACCACTACAGTTTGACCCGGCGATAGGGGAGGTGGTTGGACCACTTCTGGCATTTCTCTTATGGTTATTACCAGACTACCGACCGCCACGGACACGGGGTTTATGGTAACATCTCCACCAAGAAGGACTACACCAGACCTACCGTCTATTACCACTTTGGCTACAGAGGGCACGTCTATTCTCACGTCTTCAACTTTTGCTAAGAACTCCACCGGGTTTAACTCCTCTGGCTTTTTCAGTTTTATTGTACTTGCGTCTATGGCTTGAGCTACCTGCATACCAAACTCTGTGTTAATCCTGTCCTGAATCAGCTTAGCAAGAGCAAAGCTTGGACTGTCTAAATAAAGATGGATTTCTGAGGGTATGCTTGGCATGGGAAGCTCCCTCTCTACAATGGCACCATTGGGGATTCTACCTACGGTGGGAGTGCTTGCTACTTGTCTTGCTCCCCTGCCCCTGGCTTCGTAGCCACCAACGAGAACCTGTCCCTGAGCCAAAGCGTACACATCACCGTCTGGACCACGTAAGGGTGTTAGGAGCAGTGTTCCACCCTCTAAGCTTTTAGCATCCCCTATTGAGGAAATCTCCACATCTAACTTCATGCCAGGCTTTGCGTATGGTGGTAGCTTTGCGGTAACCATGACAGCAGCCACATTTTTTGTAGTCATCCTCCTTGCATCTACCACTATGCCCATTCTGCTTAGCATGTTGGCTATGCTCTTGACCGTAAAAAGAGTGCTCTTACCATCACCCGTGCCCTTAAGACCTACCACAAGACCGTAACCTACAAGGTAATTGCTTCTACCACCCTCTATGCTTGCCACATCACCCACGCGCGTGGCAAGGCTAAGGGAAAAGAGAAGCATTAAAAGGGCAATACCTTTGCCAGTATTCTTGCCAACCATCCTGGACTACTCCCATCAACTAAAAATCCCTTGCCGTCTATAAAAACCTCAAGGTTTGCAATTCTGTCGCTGGTAATAGTATTGGTGCTGTCTATGTCTTCGGGTCTGACTATGCCCCTTAGAATAACATCCCTCTGAGACCTGTTAACCACCATGCTTTTCTTAGCCTCTATCAGCATAGTGCCGTTTGGGTATGTTCTCATGACTCTACCGGCGAGCTTGGTGGTTAAAACTCCTGTCTGTTGAACCTTCCCAGAACCTTTCATATCCATCTGTCCAGAACCCTGACCACCTATATCCTCGAGAGTTTTTGTAGAAATGCCAAACAGAGAACTTATGCCTTGCTTAAAGCTTGAAGACCTCTGAGTTTGGGAAGCCACGCTCTCTATTGCATTTATACTTTCTGAAACCTGCACGAATATAACATCCCCAACCCTGCTGGCTCTTCTTTCCGAATAAAGGTCCTGAAAGCCATTCTTTGGCATAAGGCTTCCCCTTGAGGCATACTCAAGTCTGTCTTCTGTAGAAGGATATGGGTTTTTTCTTTCATACTCCTCTAAGGTGCTTACCTTTGGACCGCAGGAAAAGACAAAAAGAAGCAAAACTAACAAAAACCCTCCCATAGTATATAGTTTATTCCTTTTCCCATGTGTGGTGTGAAAGTTGATAAAACTGAACAGACCAATATTACTTAGTTAATAAGATTACTCCTTCTCCCACCTTTTGTTTATGGCAACTTCTACCTCCACTGGTACTTTCTTTAGCACTATCCTTCCTGCGTGCTTCATAGCTTTGTGCAAAAGCTCTGCCACCCTTTCCGCCTTGGACTCCTCGCACTCTACTACTATCTCGTCATGCACCAAGTTTACAACCTTTGCCCTAATTCCTTCTCTTTTTGTTTCCGCATCAAACATAAGGACGGAGAGCTTTAGAAGGTCTGCACCGCTTCCTTGGATTGGGTAGTTGACCGCATCAGGAAAGGTGTGAGCTACATAGGGTCTTCCCAAGAGTGTGTAGCCTCTGGACTCTTTGAACTCCTTTAGCTCCCTTTTTACCCTTTCGTGCCATGCCCTGTAGGCGGTGTAGTATTCAAAGAAGTTTTCCCTTATTTTCTGAGCCATATCAAGAGAGAGTTCTACTCCGTAGGTTTTTGCGTATTCCACAAGACCCTTTGCGGATATGCCGTAGATAAGTCCAAAGTTTACAGCTTTGGCAAGCTGACGCTCTTCTTTTGTTACTTCTTCTTCTGGTTTTCCCCAAAATACGCTTGCGGTGTACTTGTGTAGGTCTTTGCCCTGCATAAAGGC
The DNA here is from genome assembly GCA_025057455.1 of Aquificaceae bacterium. Lineage (GTDB taxonomy): Bacteria > Aquificota > Aquificia > Aquificales > Aquificaceae > Pampinifervens. The sequence continues at coordinate 13,737 of JANWWY010000002.1, read as the reverse complement.
TTGAAGCATCCTCTCTTCACCTACATACTCGCTGGCAATTCTCAGCTCTATCTGAGAAAAGTCCGCTATTACAAAAAGGTTGCCCTCCTCCGCCTTGAAAATAGACCTTAGGTTTCTGGGTATGTTCTGGACGTTAGGGTTCTGACTTGCCATCCTGCCAGTGACAGCACCTATTTGCTTAAACTCTGGGTATATCCTGTTTCCCTTTAGGCTATCCCTTATCTCTTGAAGCTTCTCTATGGTCTTTTTCATGCCTCTTATTTCAAGAAGCTCCGATACTACAGGATGGTTCGCATACTCGGAGAGCACCTTGTCATCGGTTGATATGTTTCCCTTCTCTGTTTTTGGAAGTTCAAGACCAAACTTCTTGGTAAGAAGCTCCCCTATTTGCTTAGGAGACATGGGGTCAGCTCTGTGCTTTGAGAGAAAGTCCATTACCTTCCTTTGCATGGTCTTTTCTTGTTCCTTTAGTTTCTTCTCTAACTCTTCTCTGTCTACGGGGATGCCGTTAAGCTCCAGCTTAGCGGTTTCTTGCACAAAAGCCATCTCTACTATGGCAACTGGGTTAAAAAGCTCAAAAGTCTTGGAAGTTCTCGTTTTCAAAAGCGTCTCTTCCCTGTAGGGTAGCTGGTTGAGCCTTTCAAGAAGTATATGAAATAAGTCCCTCACAACCTTTACATCAAGGGCTGCGTACTCTAACTGCTCTTTTCCCAAGAAGGGTTGTCCCCAGTTGGAAGCCTGTAGGCTCTTGTCAAGGACTTGACCTAAGTATTTCATGGCTAACTTCTGAAGAGAGTGCCTGTCCGCATCGCCAAGGAGCTGGCTGGCTATCATAGTATCAAAGACAGCATAGGGCTCTATGCCATAGGAGTAGAGGTATTTGAGGTCAAACTTGAGGTTATGCCCCACTATACCCTTGCTTTTGAGAAGGTCTTTGAGAAACAGAATACCCTCTTCCCTCAGGTCAAAGAGGTCAAGTATGAATATGTCTTCCCTTCCACCAAGTTGGACCAGCCTGATTCTATCGCCCGATACTTCTGTATCAAGGAAGAGAAATTTTTCGTCTTTGAGGTGCTCATACACTCTAAGGAGCTTTTCCCCTGAAGTTATGTAACTAAACTTTATGCTCATACCTTATGGGCACTTTTTCTAAGTCCACCCATACCGCTATCTCGTCGCACGAGGGAAACTTGACGCAATTTACACACTCACCCCAAACCTTATGGGGGAGCTTTGCCTTCTCTACCTCCTCAAAACCGAACTTAGAGAAGAAGCTGTGAGCGTAAGTAAGGGCAAAAACCTTCTTTATGCCAAGCTTTTGAGCCTCTTCTAAACAAGCTTCTACGAGGAGACTGCCTATGCCTTTACCCCTTTTGTCCTCTCTAACCGCAAGGCTCTTTATTTCTGCGAGGTCTTCCCACACCACATGCAGACCAGCACAGCCAAGCAGTTGACCTTCCTCCTCGTAAACCCAGAAGTCCCTTATGTTTTCATATATGGAGCTGAGGCTTCTCGGAAGCAAAAGCCCTTCCCTTGCGTAGTGGTTTATAAGGTGGTATATACCTATAGCATCTTTAAGGGTAGCCTTTCTGACCATTACTTACAAATATAGTCAAGGTCTCTGTAAAAGCCCGGGTAGGAAACAGCCACACAGTGTGGGTCATCTATTAGGGTTTCTCCTTCCCCCACAAGTCCTGCCACGGAAAAAGCCATGGCTATTCTGTGGTCTCCGTGGGTCTTTATTGGGCTTCCTTTTAGCCTTTCTACTCCCTCTATTTCAAAGCCGTCCGGCAACTCTTCTACCTTTGCACCCATGTTTCTAAGGTTTTCCACTACCGCCTTTATGCGGTCGCTCTCCTTTACCCTTAGTTCCTCCGCTCCCCTCACCCTTGAGATGCCTTCCGCCAAAGCCATAACCACAGCCATCATAGGAAGTTCGTCAATCATGGAAGGCACCTCCTCTGGCTTTATTTCAACGCCTTTCAACCTCCCCGAGTATCTTACGTAAATATCCGCCACAGGCTCGCCTGAGATTTCTCTTACGTTTTCGTAGCTTAAGTCCGCACCCATCTGACGAAGCTTTCTAAAAAAGCCGTCCCTTGTCGGATTTACAAGCACATCCTTAAGTAGGAGTTCAGAATCCTTGAGAAGCACCGCAAGGGCTACAAAAAAGCTGGCAGAGGATGGGTCCGCAGGACAGAAGACCTCTGTTGCCACAGGTCTTTGACCTCCAGCCAACTTTACCACATGACCTTCTGTCCCTTCCATTTGTAAAACTTCCACGCCAAAAGCCCTTAACATCCTCTCCGTGTGGTCTCTGGAAAGGACAGGCTCAGTTATTTCCGTGTATCCTTCCGCTCTCAGTCCCGCAAGCAAGAGGGCGGATTTTACCTGTGCGGAGGCTTTTTTGTTGAAAAAGGATATGCCCCTAATAGAACCACCCCTTACGCACACGGGTAGTTTGTTGCCTTTTTCTCTACCGTCAAGGAAGGCACCCATCTGCCTGAGAGGCTCCACCACTCTAAGCATAGGTCTTTGCCTAAGGCTTTCGTCGCCAGTTATAACCGAAAAGAAGGGCTGTGTAGCAAGCACGCCCATGCATAGCCTTGCGGTGGTGCCGGAGTTTTTGGCATCAAGCACCTTAGGAGGTTCAAGGAAGCTGTAGTCTCTACCTTTTATGCGTAGGTTTTTGCCCCTTTTTTTAACCTCTACACCCAAAAGTCTAAATACGTCAAGAGTGGCCTTCGTGTCCTCCGAAGCAAGCCACTCTCTTATGTAGCTTTCGCCTTCTGCAAGAGCTGATAGGATAACCGCCCTGTGAGATATGGACTTGTCCGAAGGAACTCTTAGCTCTCCCTTTGCACTTTTTGCACCGCTTAACTTCAGCATAGAGTTATTTTAAACTTTAGTGGCTTATCTTTTCCAATTCAAAGACCTTTTAGCTCCCACTTAACACCAATATAATACTAATTTTCCAACAGCATGTAAAACCCAATCAAAAGACCCCACAGAACCACAAACAGCCTGACCTTTTTGGGGCTGAACTTCTGAGAGACTTTTGCTCCCACGTAGCCTCCCAGGGCAAAGCCCGGCATCATAACAAGAGCATAAAGCCAGCTAACTTTTCCGCTAAGAACAAAGAGTAAAGCTCCCAACAGGTTTATGCTAAAGCCCAGGAGGTTTTTCAGGGCGTTGGCGCTGTGTATGTGATGCACTCCAGAAAGCAAAAGACTTGCCAGCATCATAATGCCTATGCCCGCACCAAAGTAGCTACCATATACGCCCGTCAGGAACTGAAGAAGGAGGGGTAGGACAAGGGGAAAGGCTTTCTCTTCAAGGGCAAACCTTGCCAGAAATTTTTTGAGAAATTCTGAACCTGCCAGCATAAGGACCGCAAAGAGGATAAGAAAGGGCACTATATCCCTGAAGGTCTCTGAGGGTGTCCGTATGAGAAGAAAGGCACCCACTACAGCACCCGCTGATGAGCTAAGCAAGAAGGGCAAGAGGAGACCCTTCACCTCTTGAAACCTCTTTCTAAAGCCAAAGGCACCCGTAAGGGAGCCTACCCAAAGGGCAACCGTGTTGGTTATGTTGGCTACCACTGGGTCAAGCCCCAGCCACAGAAGGGTAGGAAAGGTAATCAGAGTTCCACCGCCCGCCACTGCGTTTATGGCACCTGCAAAAAAGGCAGAGCTGAGGGCCACAAGGTAGCCATCCATCAAAGGATTCTTCCAAACTCCTCAAACTTAAACCGGTAAGCCCTCGGCAGAAGCTCTCTGTTTTGGTCTTTGTAGCCTATGGCTATGACCATGGGAACTACCTTGTGCTCCTCTATGCCCAGAAACTCCTTTAGCTTCTGCTCGTCGTAACCTTCCATGGGATGGGTCTCAAGACCGTAAGCTCTGGCAGTTATCATTATGGTCATACCAAAAAGGGCCGTGTCCCTTACCGCTTTTCTGAAAGCCCTCTGGGGGTCTTGCCAGCCCGCTACTATCTGGGACTTCAGGCTTTCTCTTGCCTCAGGCTTGATATAGCCCAGCTCTATCCAGCTGTCTAAGATTCTGTCCACATGCTCCTCCCCTGCCCTTGTGTTTGCCACCAGCACTATGTTGGCGCTGGCATCTTCCACCTTCTGCTGACCGTAGCATATGTCTTTAAGCTTTCTTTTCTTTTCCTTGTCCTTTACCACTATAACTTCCCAAGGTTGGATGTTGTAGCCCGAGGGTGCGGTAGCAGAAACTTCAAGAATTTCCTTAATAAGCTCATTGGGTATGTCCCTCGTGGGGTCAAAAAAGGTAATGGAACGCCTATCTGTGATGAGCCTAAGACACTCTTTCATATTATCACCTCCAAAGAAGACCTTATTTGCTCCAACATCTTTTTTCTCTCCTCGTCGCTCACGTAGGGCACAGCGTACAGGAATATGTGTTCTACGACCTCAATACCGCAAAACTTAAAAATGCCTATGTCCGAGGTTTTTCTGAGACACTCCTCCATGCCAGATGGACCGTAGTCTAAGGCGGAAGCTCCGAGGGTGTTTATTACAACCGCCCTCTTGTCAGATAAACGTCCTACGAGCTCGCCATTCCTTTCCTCGTAGGCAAAACCGTAGCTAAAAACTCTGTCTATGTAGCCTTTGAGGATGGCTGGCATGCCCGTCCACCATATGGGATAGATAAAAACGAGTAGCTCCGAGGCTCTTACAATGTCCTGTTCTCTCTTGATGTCCTCTGGAACACCTCCCGAGAGGAAAGTCTCAAAGTCCTTGGCAGACAGAACTGGGTTAAAGCCCATAGCGTAGAGGTCTCTAAGCTCGTAGGGTTTTCCTTTAGACCTGAGAAGGTCAAGAACTTCCTCTTTTATGGCGTGGTTAAAGCTCTTGGGGTTGGGGTGCGCATAGATTACTGCAACCATGTCTAACCTCCTTTAAACACTAAAAAGTAGTGGTAGGGATATACCTTATGTTTTTCAAGAAGCCTAAAGCCTAAAGAGGTCATAAACTCAATTGCCCGCTCCTCTGGCACTCTCTCCTCTATGGGTGGTCCAGCTGGCGAGGGTATGGGATGCCAGTCTATGAGGATTATGCGCTCTCTTGTTATCCTTTTTACCTCTCGCATAAAAGCCTCTGGATTTAAAAGCTCATGAAAAAGATTAGCGAGTAGGCTGTGGTCTACCTCTTTATCACCTAAGGGTATTTTGTCCTCTGTGCATTGGAGGTATTCTACCCTCTCAAGTCCTACCGCTTGCGTCCTTTCTTTGCACCTCTGGAGCATAAATTCAGAAGAGTCTATAGCGTAAACTTTTTTTACCCTCTCCGCAAGGGGTAGGGTAAAGTATCCTGGTCCACAGCCAATGTCTGCCCATACTTCCTCTGGCTGTGGTTTAACAGCATTAAAAAAGCTTTCCAAGCTTTGCCAGCTTTCCCTTTCTGGAAGCAGTAAAACCTGCCAGTTTTCTTCTGGGAACTTAAAGGCCATCAGCCTTCCTCAAGCTGATACTGCCAGTACTCTATGGCTTCTTGCACCGATTGGCTCTTTTCCCTAACGTTGGTCAAAATGTCCCTCAACATACTTTCACAGGCTTGAACTGGTGCGAAACTCATGCATTCTTCAGCCTCCTCCGCACAGGCACTTAGAAGTCCTCTCAAGCTCTCAAGCTTAGTTATGTACTCCTGTAGCCTTTCTCTGTCCAATTTTTCCATGGCTTCACCTCTAAAGTTTTATCTCAACCCTTGACTCTTGGTCGTATACGTAGAGCTTTCCTTCTTCTTCATCCCTTGTCCTTTTGTGAGAGCCATCGCAGAAGGGAAACCTCTTAGAAAGACCGCACTGGCAAAGGTAGTAGGTCTCTTCACCAGCCTCAAGCTTGTAAGGGCATTTTTCTGTGAGTTTTACAAGCCTTGCCATTTTACGCCTCCTTCTTTGGGTTGTATAAAAAGCCTGTAACTGCCCCCCACAGCATGTGCAATATGAGGGTGCTTATCTGTGCATTCAGAGGCATGGGCTTTTGAAACCACAGAGCACCCCCCAGACTACCTACGAAGGAAAGGACCATTACGAATATGTGCCACAAAACACCGTAAATAAGCCCCTTTAGGAGACCAGGACCCGGCAGGAGTCTCCACACATAGGGCAAAGCCAGCGGTATGGCAAAGAGAGTAGCGTCTATCTGATGCTTTAGCACCCATCCCCAATCCTTTGTGCCCGGAAAAAGCCCAAAAAGACCAAACCAACCCGCATAGACCATGTCTAAAACCACCATAGCCCAGCCCCCCATTTGGGAGGCAAAGAGAAAGCTCCAGAAGTTTACACCCCTTATAACCTCCATGGCTTTACCTCCTTACACAAAGTTTAAAGTCCAACAGTGACAAAGTCAAGAATGGTCTTTTTTGTTATATACTATCAACCATGAAACCCAAAAATTCTTCCGCATGCCCTGCAGAGCTTGCCATACAGCTTCTAAGTGGTAAGTGGAAGCTTTATATACTCAAAAACCTTATGGAAGACAAGAAAAGGTTCTCTCAGCTACAGAAGGCAATTCCAGGCATAACGCAGAGGATGCTTTCCAAACAGCTTAGAGAGCTGGAAGCTTGCGGATTGATAAAGAGGACCGTTTACCCCGTGGTGCCTCCTATGGTGGAGTATGAGCTAACAGATATAGGCAAAGCTCTAAAGGATATCTTTGAAGCCATGCATCGCTGGGGATTAAGCTACATACAAAATACAAAAGGTGCTTACCCTTCTTGCTTGGATGAGTCTATAGAAAGCAGGGCATAGCTACCGGTGGCGTAAGCCACCAGCTCATCTCCCTGCTTTACCTCCACAACCGCAAAGCCTACACGTTTTCCTATCCTTAGCACTCTACCGTAGGAATAAAAAGCTTGTTTTCTCGCAGGCTTTAGGTAGTTAACCTTAATCTCTATAGTAACTGCAGTCATGTTGTCAGAGAGTGTAGATACAACCGCATACCAACCCGTGTTATCCGCAAGGCTTGATATAACACCACCGTGCACGTAGCCCAAATGCTGAAGATGGTAATCCTTTACATCAAGCTTAAGCAAAGTTTCCTGTGAACCAACCTTTACTACCTCTGCACCTATGTGCCTGAGAAAGGGAAGGTCCACCTTCACAGCAGAGTTTTTATGTATTCTGGCGTCATGGGAAGTCTGTTTACTTTAATACCGTAGCCCCACAGCAGGGCATTGGCTACCGCTGGTGCGGTTGGTGGAAGGGCCGGCTCTCCTACGCCACCCATAGGTCTTTTTGAGGTGAGTATGTGAACCTCTACCTGGGGCATTTCATCCGCAGTCAGGAGTCCATAGGTGTGGAAGTTGGTGTTTTCAACGCCTCCGCCTTTGAACTTGACCTGCTCTTTTAGTGCCATGCTAAGTCCCATAGCTACGCTACCTTCTACCTGCGAGCGTATAAGGTCTGGATGGACCACAACAGGACCAACATCTATGACCGTTACAACTCTGTGAACCTTAATCTGACCCGTCTTTTTGTCCAAGGACACTTCCGCCACATGGCACACGTGGCTTCCGAAGGAAAAGTGGTAGGCTATACCCATGGCTTCACCCATCTTTGGTTTGCCCCATCCTGCTCTCTCTGCTGCAGTCTGGACTACCCTTCTTGCCACTGGGTTTTCCCTAAGTAGCGAAAGCCTTAGCTCCACCGGGTCTTTTTTAGATGCGTGGGCAACCCTGTCTATGATAGTCTCTACGCTGAAGGCGTTGTGAGTAGAACCTACAGACCTCCAGAACCACGAGCTTACGGGGAGCTCCACGTCAACCCTCTCCACATACAGGTTGGGTATGCTGTATGGTATGTTTTCCACGCCCTCTACGGAAGCTCTTCCTCCCAGAAGAGGCTGAACCGCAATCTTGAAGCTAAGAGTCTTCAAGTTACCCTCTTTGTCCGCACCAACCCTTAGAAGGGTTGCGCTGTATGGTCTGAAGTATCCCGACTTTATATCGTCTTCTCTTGTGTATATGAGCTTTACGGGCTTGCCGAGCCTTTTGGATATTTCTAAAGCTTCCGCCACAAACTCCACGTTAGCCTTCCTGCCAAAGCCACCTCCCAAATAGGTGGTTATTACTTTAATCCTGCTTTCTGGAAGACCACTTATTCTCTTTGCCACTTCCAGCGTCCACGTTTGACTCTGAGTGGGTGCATAAACGACGCATTCATCCTTCTTTACCCAAGCTAAACAGGTCATCGGCTCCATCGTAGCGTGGTAAAGGTAAGGTTGTATGTAAACCTCTTCTATTTTTATGGGTGACTCTTCAAAGCTCCTCTGGGGGCTTCCCAGGACCTTTACCACATCACCTTTTTCCCTGAGCTTTTGCATAAAATACCTTTCAAAGTCCCCATCGTCCCAGCCCTTTACAAAGCTCTCGCTCCACTCTACCCTTAGCCTTTCCCTTGCCTTCTGGCAAGCCCAGAAGGACTGGGCACACACCGCAACGCCCGTAGATATGGGAAAGATGTCCACTACCTCAGGAAGCTTTTTTGCTTCTTCCACCTGCACCTTCATAGGCTTTGCACCAAAGTAGGGCGGTCTTTCCACCACCGCGTAAACCATACCTTCTTCAAAGACGTCAATACCAAACAGGGCTTTCCCCTCTACCTTTTCTGGAACGTCAAGCCTTGGAAGGGATTTTCCTATGTATACGAATTCTCTCTCTTCCTTTAGCCTTGGCTTGCTGGGTATGGGCTCTTTCATGGCAAGGTCCACAAACTCACCGTAGGCATAGCTTTTTTCACCTACTCTAATGTAGCCACCCTTTGCGGATATCTTTTCCCTTGGAACGCCTAAGCTCTTGCTGGCAGAAGATACGAGCATCTCCCTCATGGATGCACCTACAAGCCTTAGGGTTTCGTACATGTTTCTTACGCTGGTGCTTCCGCCGGTGAGCTGTATGCCCATCTTCGGGTCCACATAGGGCTTTCCCGCCGGTGCAGGTCTTACTCTGACTCTCTCCCAGGGAAAGTCTAACTCTTCCGCCACTATCATAGGAAGACCAGTGTAGACACCTTGACCCATCTCCGACTTGTTTACGAACACCGTAAGGTAATTGTCCCTAGACAGGTTTAGCCAAAGGTTTGGTGCGTATCTTTTTGGCACCTCTTGAGCCTTGAGAATCCTGTAGCCGTCGGGCATTAGCATCACCGAAAGGGTAAGACCACCAAGTTTTAGAATATCTCTCCTCGTTATCATGCCTTTCCTCCTCTCGAGACAGCTTCTACCGCCCTGATGATTCTGTTGTAAGTTCCACACCTGCACAGGTGAGAGGAAAGTCTTTCCACTATTTGCTGTCTTGTAGGTTTGGGGTTTTCCAAGAGAAGGGCGTAAGCCTCCATAAGCTGACCCGTCTGACAGTATCCGCACTGTGGCACCTGATGTTCTATCCAAGCCTTCTTTAGTGGATGGTTAGAAGGGATGCCCTCTACGGTGGTTATCTCCTTGCCTACCGCATCCTTTACTGGAAGAAGGCATGACCTTGTCGTCTTTCTGTCCACCAGCACCGTGCAAGCGCCACACACACCCATGCCACAGCCAAACTTAGTCCCGGTGAGCCTTAGCCTTTCTCTTATGACCCAAAGGAGAGGTTCATCCTCAAAGGCTCTTACCTTGTAGCTCTTTCCGTTTATCCGCAAGGAAAACTCCTTTACCATGGAAACTTTCCTCCAAAGGTTCTTATGTGTTCCAAAAGCTCAAGCCTGCCATGGTAAAAGGCTTTCACGTACTGGGCAAGCCTCTCTCCAAGTCTCAGGCAGGCTTCTTTTTCTTCTTCGCTCCTTGGCTCCCCTGCCACTACCGCACCGTAGTGAAGGGTAAATTTCTTGCCTACGTAATCAGTAAGCCCAAAGACGAGAAAGCCGTAGTTCATAAGCATGTAAAGCACAGAAAGACAAGCCACCTCGCTACCACCTCCCCACCCGCCAGAAGAGGAAAAGGCACAGCCAATTTTCCCGTCTATTTTACCCCACAGGTCACCCACCACGTCGTCAAAGAACCTCTTTAGCTTCCAAGAGACTATGCCCATGTTGGTAGGGGTCCCCACCGCAAGACCTTCGCACCACAGAAGGTCTTCCTTTGTAGCCTCCTCCACAAACTTTAGCCGTACCTGCGCGCCCTCTACCCTTTTGGCTCCCTCCGCCACAAGCTCTGCCATCTTTTCTGTGTTGCCAGTTCTGCTGTCGTAGATGACCAAAATCTTTGCCATATTTCAACCTCTTAAGAGTTTTACGAACTCCCTCATAATATCCGGCAGGTCGGGCCAAGCTCTGCCAGAAACTAAGTTTTTATCCACTACAACGCCATCCACATACTCACCGCCGGCTGTTTCTATGTCGGGCTTGAGGACAAAAAAGGCACTCACCTTTCTACCCTGAACCACTCCCGCGGCAACGAGAAGCTGAGGACCATGGCAAAGAGTAGCCACGGGCTTGTCCTTTTCAAAAAAGTGCCTTACTATCTCCAAAGCCTTGGGATATGTCCTTACATATTCCGGTGCCCTTCCACCTGGGATAAATAGAGCATCAAACTCCTCGGGGTTTACATCCTTAAGAGTTATGTCCGCCTCCAGCCTGTAGCCTAACTTTTCCGTGTAGGTTTCCATAACTGAAGGCTCCATATCGTGAACTACCGTCTGTATTATCTTTTTGCTGGGCGTTGCCACCTTTACCTCAAAGCCCTCTTCCCTCAGCCTATATAAAGGGTAAAAAACCTCAAGAGCCTCGGATGCATCACCGGTTAAAATAAGGACCTTCTTCATGACCTCACCTCCTGTCTGAAAGTATAAGACCACATAGAGGCAAGGTCAAGACGGGACAGGAATAAAACTAAGTTACAAGTGTGTAATCCATTACCAATCCCAGCGTGGATGCTTTTTCCACTTTTTACCCTTTTCTATTATTACAATCCTTTCCTGCGGAGCATAGTAGTATATAGGTGAGGGCTTTATTAACACCACCTCTGGCCTTGGTTGAACGTAGATAACCTTTCTCTCTGGACAGGAAGGAACTATGTTAAAGTCCACGGAAAAGTACATTCTGTCGCCAGCAAGGCTAAAACTATGCATGCCAAGTATAAAAGCCAAAGAAAGAGTATATTTTCTCATGGCTTAACCTCCTTTTAGGGAAGGATATTTAAAAATTAATGAAAAGAGGATGAAAAATGTTAGAGTGTCTTTTCATAAAGCAGGAAGGATATTACAACAGTGCTCTGTTTTCATCGGACAAGAATGTAATAGTGGGTAGAGTTTACAAGGGTAAAAGGAGCTATGAAGCTCTTATGTTGGACGAGGAAAGGGCTACCGCTTTCGTGTTTGGCACAAAGGGGGACGAAGGGCTTTACAGCGTAAAAGAATGCAATGGTAAATATTGGGCGGTAGGTCATTCGGGAAACAACTCTCTCCTCGTAATGTACGACAGGGAAAGGCGGAAAGTTAAACAATACATTGGTCCCAAGGGCATACTTTGGCAGGTAGACTGCCAGCTTGCGGTTGGAGGTCAAAAAGGAAAAAGGTGGCACCTTATGCTCTTATCCCTTGACGGGAAAAAAGTAAAGATTTATTCCCATGAAGAAAACATATACGCCTATAGCTTGGTAAAAACAGAAGGTGGCTATGTGGTGGTGGGTAGGGTAGGTAAAGAAGGAAACTACGACGGCTTTCTTCTTTGGCTGAACCAAAAACAAAAGCCCACAGAAGCTCTCAAGACCAACTGGAAGGAGAACGACTATCTTAGGTATGTAGGTAGTAGGCTTGCAGTTGGCAGGCTTGAGGTGGATGGTGATTCGGAAGGTCTTTTGGTGGATTTGGAAAGTTTAAGGGCTAAAATTTACAGAAGGCAGGGCTTTGACTACTTTAGGTATGCGGATAAGGATAAGGTCTTTGGTGAAGGGGATGATGGGGACGGTTTAAGAAAGGCTCTTTTTGTAAAGAATGAAAGCTATCGCTTGTTGGGTGATGGTTTTTCAGCCATAAGGTTTTACGATAGAGGGAGCGGGGTTGCCTACGGCTACATGTATTTGGGTGGCTTTTCCCACGGCTTAAGACTTGTTATGCCACCAGTTGATGGGGGACAAAAATACAGAGTTGAACCCTTGAACCTTGCCTGGACTCAGTTAAACCTTAAACCAAAAGGAAAAGGCTACAGGCTAACGCTTCAAACCTCAAAAGTTAAAAAGGTGCTCTACACTTGGGAAAATTGCCACACACCACCCTAAAATATTCTTATGGCTTTCATACTTGAATACAAGGGTAAAAAGCCCATAATACACCCTTCTGTATTTTTGGCAGAAAACTCTGTGGTAATAGGAAATGTGGAAATAGGCGAGGACTCCTCCGTATGGTATGGCACAGTCATAAGGGGTGATGTGAACTACATACGTATAGGAAAAGGCACAAACATACAGGATAATTCGGTGGTTCATGTAACCCACGATACCCATCCTACCATAGTGGGCGACTACGTGACCGTTGGTCATAGAGTCATTCTCCACGGCTGTAAGATAGGAAACCATGTGCTCGTGGGTATGGGTGCGGTCGTAATGGATGGCGTGGAAGTAGAAGATTACGTGCTCGTAGGTGCGGGTGCACTGCTGACACCCGGGAAAAAGTTTCCTTCTGGTGTTTTGGTTGCTGGCTTTCCTGCAAAGGTGGTAAGGGACCTAAGGGAAGAGGAGATAAGGCTCATAGAAGAGTCCGCAAGGAACTACATAAATTACAAAAGAAACTACCTTGAGAAAGGCTCTTCGTAGAGCAACACCTCCCTCACTGGAAAGGGTATTTTTATACCCTCCTCTTTGTATCTTTTGTAGAGCCTCTTTATAAATTCGTGCCGAAGAAGGTGCTGGCTTTCAAAGTCCTTTGCTCTTAATATTACGTTGAAGTTTATGGAAAAGTCTCCAAAACCTGTAAACCTCACTCTTGGTTCAAAGTCTGGCACGCCACCCTCAACTTCCTTTTGCACTTGCCTTGCAATTTCAAGGGTGACCCTTTCCACCTTTTCAAGGTCGCTGTCATAGGATACACCTACAGGAATTGTTATGTTTAGCTCTGGCTGTGGCATGTGATAGTTAACTATGATGGACGTTGATAGCTTTGAATTGGGAACTATGATGATGTTGTTGGCTTGCTGTCTTAGTATGGTGTTTCTCCAGGTTATGTCCTCTACAAAGCCCTCTTCACCGCTCTGAAGTTTTATGTAATCACCGGGTTTTATCTGCCTTGTGGCAAGCACATGAAAACCCGCAAAGAGATTTTCTAAAGTATCCCTAAGGGCAAGGGCAACCGCCAAGCCTCCCACACCTAGAGCTGTTAGTATGGGAGTTATGGCAATACCTATTTTGTCCAGAGCTATTAGTAAACCCACAAGAAGCACGAGCAGTTTTGCTATTTGAACCACGAGAGAAGTGGCAGGAATGTCTTCCCTGTATTTTTTCATGTACAGGCTCAAAAAACCGCCCAAAAGTCTTGAAACGAAGAGGGTCAAAGAGAGTATGAAAAGGACCCACAAAACCTTATCCTTAAGGTTTAAAAGACTTCTCGGCAATGTAAAGTATTCAAAGCTCAAGTATAACGCAAGCAGTAGAGACCAAAGGGTAGGCATAAGCCTGAGAGAGTCCACCAATATTTCATCCCAATCCCATCTGCTCTTTAGTGCAAGCTTCCTTATTCTGTAGAGAATAAACTTCTCTATGAGAAAACCCAGTACGGGTAAGGATAAA
>JANWWY010000029.1 GCA_025057455.1 Aquificaceae bacterium | reverse complement strand
GGCAAGCACAACACAAAGCCCCCTATCCTTTTAGGAACTCAACCCATATTCAGTTGTCAAGATGACCAGGGGTGTTAACCCCTAACAGGCGCCTACTTTAACATGTTAACTCAATACGGAGATGTATGTCAAGTGGTCAAAGCAGTCTTAGCTTAATCCTTTCTCAAAGTCCTCGGGCTTTATGTTTTCAAGCCATTCTTTAAGTTTTTCTTTCTCTTCTTCCTCGGGTTTTGGTACTTTGGATTTTTCCAGCACCTCTTCTTCTACGAATATGGGTGCTTCAAACCTAAGAGCTAAGTTTATAGCATCGCTCGGTCTTGAGTCTATTACTATGATGTTATTCCCTTGGAGTATATGAAGCTCCGCATAGTAGGTGCTGTCCTTTAAGTCGCTTATGATTATTTTCTCAAGCTTTGCTCCTACGCTTTCTATTATGCTTTTGGTTAGCTCGTAGGTCATGGGTCTTGGAGGTTCTATGTTCTGTAGCTGACGGACTATACTGTCCGCTTCAAAGATGCCTATCCATATGGGAAGAAGCACTTCCTCGTTGTCCTTTGCTTTCAAGACTACTATAGGCATCTGAGAAACAGGGTCAAGAGTAACTCCATGCACCACCATCTCTATCATCTTTGTCCTCCTCTATATAATCTAATCCTTTTTACCACACAATGAAACTACTCCAATAGCTCACAGTCCATGCTGTATGGTTTTGAGCTTATAACCTTAACCTTTACCACTCTGCCCAGTAGATTTCCCTGCCCCTTTATGCTTGCCCACCGGTTTGTTCTTGTCCTGCCTATAAACTTTCCGTTTTCGTAGCCTTCTATCAGTACCTCCTGCTGGGTGTTTTCGTAGGAACTGGCTATATCCGAGAGTATGCTTTTCTGAAGCTCCAAAAGTCTGGACATTCTTTTGGTCTTTACATCGTCCGGGATTTGACCGTCCATGGAGTAGGCGGGGGTGTCTGGTCTTGGGGAGTATTTAAAGGAAAATACCTGCTCAAACCTTACCTTTTTGAGAACGTCAAGAGTTTCCTCAAAATCCTCCTCAGTTTCTGTGGGGAAGCCCACTATGATGTCTGTGGAGAAGGTTATGCCCTTTACATAACTCTTAAGCATTTCTATTTTTTCAAGGTATTCCTCTTTGGTGTAGCCCCTATCCATGAGTTTTAAAATCCTACTTGAGCCAGCTTGAACGGGAAGGTGTATGTGCTCGCAAACTTGCGGTATTTCCCCCATAGCCTTGGCTATGTTTTCTGTGAGGTCTTTTGGGTGTCCAGTAGTGAATCTGATTCTCTCCACACCCTGCACCTGTGCAACCCTGTAAAGAAGTTCCTCAAAGGGTATGCCTATGTCCTGACCCCAGGCGGTGACGTTTTGACCCAAAAGATGGATTTCCTTGACACCATCCTCAACCAGAGCCCTCACCTCAGAGAGTATGCTTTCTAAGCTTCTTGACCTTTGTCTGCCTCTTGTTTTTGGCACCACGCAGTACGTGCAGTTTTTGTCGCACCCTTTCATCACAGTTACGTAGGCACAGAACTGATTATCCCTTATGGTGGGAAAGTCCCATAACCTGTCTTCGTCCTCTGGGGGTTCTTCTAATATGGCTATGGCTCTGTAGCCAGCCTGTGCCTGCTGAATAAGCTCGGGAAGCTGGTGCATGTTAAAGCTGGAAAACATCAAGTCTACGACGGGAGCCTTCTGCACCAACTCTTCACCCATTCTCTGAGCCAAGCATCCGCACACACCTATTAGAGCTTTTGGGTTCTTTTCCTTTATCTTCTTGTATTCTCCAAGGTGAGAGTAGACCTTCTGGTCTGGCTTTTCCCTTATGGTGCAGGTGTTTATCAGAATAAGGTCTGCATCTTCCCAGTTTTGTGCTGGTTGATAGCCCATTGAGTGCAGTATGCCTCTTAGCCTTTCTGAGTCGTTAAAGTTCATCTGACAGCCAAAAGTTTTTATGTAGTATTTCATGAGATAAAATTTAATAAAATGGAAGAGAGAAAACCAGAGGTAGTAGAAGAGAGCATATGGGTTGCGGGAGAAGCCATAAAGAAAGCCCCTAAGATATATGGGGTTCCAACGGGTGTGGAGGGTTTAGACCAGCTTTTCTTCGTCTCTGAGGTTCAGGACGGCAAACCTATTAAAAAGCCCTTGGGTGGCATACCAGCCTATTCAGTCACCAACATAACCGGTGTATCTGACACAGGCAAAAGCCTTATGGTAGAGCAGTATGCAGTAAAGCAAGCCAGCAAGGGAGAGGCGGTTGCCTTCATAACGGTGGAGGCACCTGCACACTTCGTCGTGGCTGGTTTAAAAGAGAGGGCAAAGGCTATGGGTTTGGACTTTGAAAGCTTAGAAAACAACATAATTCTAATAGATGCGGCAAGCCACGGAAGGCTAAGAGAAAACATCCCAGACCTTCTTGCAACCCTTGCCCACGTGATAAAGACCTACAAAGTCAGACATACGGTCATTGACTCAGTTACTGGTCTTTACGAGGCAAGGGAGATGCAAGCGAGAGTTGTGGTCCGCCAGCTCTTTAACTTTATGAAAAAGTGGTATCAGACAGCCCTATTCGTATCCCAGAAAAGAAGCGGTCACGAAGAGCTTACCGCAGAAGCTGCAGGTGGATACGCTATAAGCCATATAGTGGATTGTTCCATGGTCCTTTCAAAGGACCTTATCCTCACGCAGTCCCAGTCTAAGCTCTACAGAAAGCCTATAGGGGAGGTAGTAAGACTCTTCCGCATAGACGGTTGTAGACTTTGCGGACATGACACGAGAACGCACTTTATGGAAATTACAGAATTAGGACTCGTAAAAATAGGACCTCCACTCTCCGGCTGATGCTAAGGGTGTGTTACTTTACTCATAGAGGATTCGTCAGGGAAAACAACGAAGATGCACTTCTTTTAGGAAGTTTAGTCCTTCAGCAGGAGCTTATGGAAGAGTTAGAATGCATAGGGTTGGAGGAGGGCTCTTACGTGTTTGCGGTGGCCGATGGTCTTGGTGGCCATAGGGGAGGGGAGGTTGCCAGCAGGATGGTTCTTGAAGTCCTTGCAGAGCTAAAGCCAAAGGATGAGGGAAGCCTTTTAAGAGCTCTAAAGGAGGCAAGGGATAAGCTTGAAAAGTTTGCAAGAGAATATCCCGCTTACCTCGGTCTTGGCACGGCTGTGGCTGGCATGGTCACGCTGGAAGAAAAAGCCATAGTTTTCAATGTTGGGGATTGCAGAGTTTACAAAATAGAAGAAGGAAAAGCCCAAAGGCTCACGCAGGACCACACAGAGGCTGAAGAGCTTATAAGAGCTGGTCTTTTGACGCCTCAAAGGGCAAAGCATGACCCGAGGAGAAACTTTCTAACCTCTGCTATAATAGGTAGTCCGGAGTTTAGAGACTTTGAGGTTTTTATGAAAAGAATAGACTTTGAGGGGGACTATCTTGTATGTTCTGACGGTCTATGGGAAACCTTGGAAGATGAAGAACTTGCACTTCCACCAGATAGGCTTGTGGAGCTGTCTCTTAGCAAAGGCGGTAGTGATAACGTAACTCTTTTACACATAAGAAAGGAGGTATGAAATGGAATACCACTTGAAAGACCTGAGCCTTGCGGACTTTGGCAAGAGCAGGATTGAATGGGCGGAAAGGGACATGCCCGTCCTTAGGAGCATAAGGGAGAGGTTTTCAAAGGAAAAGCCTTTGGATGGAATACGCATATCCGCATGCCTTCACGTAACGACAGAGACTGCAAACCTTGCCATAACCCTAAAAGAGGGGGGTGCCGAGGTCTATCTCACCGCATCAAACCCACTGTCCACGCAGGACGATGTGGCTTCCGCACTGGTAAAATACTTTGACATTCCAGTGTTTGCCATAAAGGGGGAGGACACAGAGACCTACTACATGCACCTAAGGGAGGTGATAAAAAGAGAGCCTAACATTGTTATAGATGATGGTGCTGACCTTATATCCACGCTACACAAGGAATTTCCACATTTGGCTGAAAAAGTTTACGGTGGTATGGAAGAGACAACCACGGGCGTTATAAGGTTAAGAGCTATGGCTCAGCAGGGTGTTTTAAAGTTTCCCATAATCGCAGTAAACGATGCATACACAAAGCACATGTTTGATAACAGATACGGCACAGGTCAGTCTACCATAGACGCCATTATGAGGGCAACCAACAGATTACTTGCAGGCTCTTACTTTGTTGTGGCTGGCTACGGATGGTGTGGAAAAGGTGTAGCCCAGAGGGCAAGAGGCATGGGTGCCACCGTCATCGTAACAGAAGTGGACCCTATAAAGGCTCTTGAGGCAAAGATGGACGGCTTTTTGGTAATGCCCATGTCTGAAGCTTGCAAGCTGGGGGACTTTTTTGTGACAGTCACCGGCAACACTTCTGTCATAAGGCGCGAGCACTTTGAAAGCATGAAAGATGGAGCTATAGTTTCCAACGCAGGACACTTCAATGTGGAAATAGACATACAAGCTCTTGAAGAGATGAGCCTTTCAAAGAGAGAAATAAAACCCTCTGTAGAAGAGTACACACTAAAGGATGGTAGAAGAATATACCTACTTGCTCAGGGAAGGCTCGTAAACCTGGCTAGCGCGGAAGGTCATCCCGCCTCCGTTATGGACATGAGCTTTGCCAACCAAGCACTCTCCGCAGAGTTTATTTTAAAGAACTATCAAAAACTTCAAAAAGATGTTTACAAGGTGCCAGAAGAAATAGACAAGCAGGTGGCAAGTCTTAAGCTAAAAAGCATGGGAGTACACATAGATGAGCTTACGCAGGAACAAGTTAAATACCTCTCCTCCTGGGAATTTGGCACATGATATAATAGTTAACTTTGCAGGAGGTCAAAAGATGGCAAAGTGTTATGTCTGTGGAAAAACTACTAAGTTTGGAAAGAGCGTTACCTTCTCCGCAGAGCAGAACTCAAGAACCTTTAAGCCGAACCTTCAAAAGGTAAGGGTGGTGTTAGAGGACGGAAGGGTAAAAAGGGTTTACGTATGCACCAAGTGCTTAAAGGCTGGCAAGGTGGTAAAAGCGGTTAGCACAGCAGTATAATGCCCATAAGGTTTTTGACTGCTGGCGAATCTCACGGAAAGGCTCTAGTTTGTCTTCTTGAAGGTATTCCAGCAAACCTTTCTCTTTCTTCAGAGGACGTAAACATAGAACTCCAAAGAAGACAAAGGGGCTACGGTAGGGGTGGGAGGATGAAAATAGAAAGCGATAGAGTTGAATTTCTCTCTGGTGTTCGTTTTGGAAAAACCATAGGAAGCCCCATATCTATGGTCATATGGAACAAGGACTGGGAAAACTGGCAGGAAAAGATGGCTTACGAAGGTGAGCCATCGGAAAGGGTGGTGCCCTTTACAAGACCAAGACCGGGGCATGCAGACCTGGTAGGGGGTATAAAATACAACCAGAGAGACTTAAGAAATATCCTTGAAAGAGCTTCCGCAAGGGAAACTGCCGCAAGAGTTGCAGTGGGTGCGGTATGTAAAAGATTCCTTCGGGAGTTTGGTATAACCATAGGGAGCTACGTTGTAAGCATAGGAAATCTGAAGCCTAGGCTGGAAGAAAGGAACCTATTGGAGAGGCACAGGCTTGCAGAGAGCTCTGAGGTGCGCTTCCCAGACCCTTCAAAGGATGAAGAGTTTAGGAGAATCATAGACGAGGCAAGGGAAAGGGGAGAAAGCCTGGGTGGTGTCTTTGAGGTTTTTGCAGTGGGTGTTCCTCCAGGTCTTGGAAGCCACATACAGTGGGACAAAAGAATAGACGGAAGGATAGCTCAAGCCATGATGAGCATACAAGCTATAAAAGGAGTAGAGATAGGTGGGGGCTTTGGACTGGCAGAAAAGTTCGGTTCTGAGGTTCATGATGAAATTGGAAGGTCTGAGGAAGGATACATTAGATACACCAATAACTTAGGCGGGACAGAAGGTGGAATAACCAACGGTATGCCTATACTGGTTCGCTGTGCCATGAAGCCAATACCAACCCTTACAAAACCACTCAGAAGCGTTGACATAGAAACAAAGGAGGAGGTAAAGGCAGGAAAGGAGAGGAGTGACATAGTAGCTGTGCCAGCAGCTTCTGTGGTGGGGGAGGCTATGCTTGCCATAGTTTTGACCGATGCCTTTCTTGAAAAGTTCGGGGGCGACTTTATAGAAGAGATAAAAGAGAGGTTTGAGAGGTACAAACAGTATGTTAAAAATTTTTGAGGAGGTGGGCAGAGCCACTTTCCTAACTCTATGGGGCTTGTACTTTATAGTAAGAAAGCCACCCAGGTTAAGCCATTTTATAAAACAGCTTGCCTACTTAGCCTCCGAGACTGTTCCTGTGGTGGTGATTACCTCCGTATTCTCTGGCGGTGTTATAGCTCTTCAAACTTACAGCACTTTCCATAGGTTCAACGCTGAATTTTTAATAGGTGCGGTAGTGGCCATATCTATGGGAAGGGAGCTTGGTCCAGTGCTCTCTTCCCTTATGGTGGTGGCAAGGGTAGGCTCCGCCATGACAGCACAGATAGGCACCATGAGAATAACAGAGCAAATAGACGCCCTTGAGGTTATGGGCATAAATCCCAAGAGCTACCTTGTTAGCCCAAGGCTCTTTGCTGGTATTGTAGGGGTTCCTATGCTTGTAGTTATTTCTGACCTGTCTGGCATATTTGGTGGTTGGTTTGTAGCTGTAAAACTCTTTGGTGTAAACGAATATCTCTTTTGGGAGAAGATGAGAGACCTCACCGAGCTTTACGACTTTGTGGGTGGGCTCTATAAGGCGTTGTTTTTTGGTTTCATCATATCTGCGGTTAGCTGTTACTTTGGCTACTATACAAAGGGGGGGACTGAAGGAGTGGGAAGAGCAACCACCAACAGCGTAGTAACCTCTTCCATGCTTATACTAATTTCTGACTACTTTTTGACTGCGGTGATATTTTAAAATTACTAAGAAATGAGCAAGGTGATATTTTTACTTGCAATGCTTTCCCTTGCGGGATGTGAAGTGTTGAGGTTAGAAAATCCCTGTTCTTCTAACTCTGCAAAAACAGCTGTGAAATCGGGAGTAGCAGCATACAGCTGGTATGTAGAAAATCCTGTAGGTGCATCCTTTGAAATCTGGATAAAGGGTATTGAGTTGCTATTCTCAGGTGGGGGTCAGGAACAAGCGGAAGCATGGCTTTACAGTAGGCTAAAGGATCGCATGGAAAGGACAAAAATATTAGACATAAGCAAGCCAGAAAAAATAGATACACAAACTTACAGATGTAGTGCCATAGCGGAGCTTGACGGCAGAAAATACGGCGTAGTATACACCCTGGAAAAGTTTCACTCGGGAAGGGAGGACTACTACAGAGTAGAACTGCATGAGGTGGCGGAGGTGGAGTAGCTTGGAAAGGCTTGAGCTTTGGAAAAATAAAATAGAAGAGAGGCTTAGAGAACTACTTATGCCCTTTGAACCTTCCCTGCTTTATCAGGCTATGTCCTACTACCTCTTTCAGGATGGTAAACGCATAAGACCATTACTGCTATGCGCAGTATGCGATGCCTTAGGTGGGAATGTTGAAGATGCCATAACCTTGGGCTGTGCGGTAGAAATGCTTCACAACTATTCTCTTATACACGATGACCTTCCAGCCCTTGACAATGACACTCTAAGAAGGGGGAAACCTACATGTCATATTGTCTTTGGTGAGGACATAGCTCTTCTTGCGGGGGATGCCCTTCTTACTTACTCCTTTGAGGTACTTGCAAGTCCAGAAAACTTCAACAGCCTCTCAGAAAAGGACTTGTTAATGCTTGTGAGGGAACTTGCTTTCAGGGCTGGCTACCTTGGGATGGTAGGTGGTCAGGTTTTGGACGTTAAAAGGTTTTCGAAACAGGAAGAGATTAGTCTTAAAAAAACTGCTCAGCTCTTTGCCTTCTGCTTCGTAGCGGGTGGAATCACAGCAAAAAGGTATGACCTCCTACGGGAGCTTGAGTCCCTTGGTCTTAGGTTCGGCTTACTTTTCCAAATGGTGGATGATTACAAGGATAAGGATGGTTTTTATCGTTTATACGGTGAAGAACTACTCACAAGGTTAGAAAGCCTCAAGGAAGAACTTGAGAGAGAACTAAGAGATTTTGGAATTTTGACGGAGGAATTAGAAAGCTTACTTGTACTTGTCTTTGGCGGAGGGGGAGGGATTCGAACCCCCGGTGGGCTGTAAACCCACTGGTGATTTCAAATCACCCGCCTTCGTCCACTCGGCCACCCCTCCAGCAAGGTGATTATTATAACTTTATTTTTCCTTCCTTCAACTCCCTTCTTAGTTGTCTTTCTAAATCTCTCTGCCTTATTTCTTCTCTCCTATCGTGAGCCCTTTTGCCTTTTGCCAGAGCTATCTCAACTTTCACCTTGCCATTTTTGAAGTATACTCTGAGAGGTATTATGGTATATCCCTTTTCCTTCACCTTTCCCATAAGGCGTAAGATTTCTCTCTTATGTAGGAGTAACTTTCTGGTTTTTAAAGGGTCTGGAGGTTTTATGGTGGCATACTTATAGGGTGCTATGTAAAGGTTATACAGGAAAGCTTCTCCGTCCTGAATTCTTACGAAGCTATCCTTGAAAGAGACAGTTTGCCTGTTCCTCAAAGCCTTGACCTCGGGTCCTTCAAGAACTATACCAGCCTCATAGGTCTCTATAATCTCGTACTCCGCTTTGGCTTCTTTGTTGTAAGCCACCGTATGTTCTCCAGACTGCTTTGCCATCCTATCAGTTTAACATAGCTAATATTTGATGCTTTAGTATGTGGGCTGGTTTGTAGTCGGGTGCTATCCTTATGGCATTCTCAGCCTCCATGAGAGCATCCTTAAACTGACCCTTCATAAGGTAAACTCTCGCTAAGTTCATGTGAGGATAATGGCGGGCTTCGTATCTCCTAGCAAGTATAGCCTTTTTAAGCCACGAAACCGCTTCATCGAGCTTTCCGAGCGCTATAAGGTAGGAGCCTATGTCATTGTAAGGATTACCAAACTCCGGGTCTATATGTATAGCCTTAAGGCAGAGGTCTATGGCAGTCTCAAAATCTCCCATCATGCTGTAAGCCCAACCCATGTAAGTGTAAGCTTCTGCGGTAGGCTGTATGTCTATGGATTGCTGATAGAGTTCAATGGCAGTTTGAAGGTTACCGGCCATATGTTCCTGCAAGGCTTTTTCCAGAAGCTCCCTTGCGTCCCTGCTAATCTCTCTCATGGGATTAAATATAATCCTATTAAAAAATTTAACAATATTAGACTAACATACACACAGCATAAACTAATGCGGAATTGTCTGTTGGTCTATTGCAAATAGGAACTGGTGCCCGTTGTCTAAAGGAACTTTTTAGGATGAGCTACTCCCATTCCCTCTGTTTTAGAGCGTTTTGAAGGCTTTGAGGGAATTCTGTTTTTATACCAAAAAGAAGCTTGAACTGGAGAGCATTAAGCACTGCCTGCGCTCTTGGTGTGTTGTTGAAAAACACGTAGGTATCCCTATTCCCTAACTTTTTTACCCTGTCTCTGAGTTTTTTAAGCTCCTCCATAGAGTAAAGGTAGTCATAGAGTTTTTCCTCATTCCTTCCGTGAAATCTCAGGTAGTTAATACCGCCTATGCCTACCCAAGGACCTACCAAAAAGCCCTTTCCCTTTGGTGCATCCGTGTTTACTAAAGAAAAGCCCAATTCTTCCAAAAATTGGTAAAAATCCTGCTTTTTAAAGCTCTTGTTTCTGACTTCTACTACCTTTTGAATGCCTCTAAAATCCTCCGCCAACCTTTTGAGGTGTTCAAGGCTAGCTTCTCCGTAGCCAAAACTTTCAGGAAACTGAAAAAGAAGGGCTATAAACCTGTCCTCGTTAAAAACTGGTTCAAGAGAGTATAGAAACTTCTTAACATCCTCTTGACTGTAGCTCCTTGCGTGGGTAAATATTCTGTTAGCTTTAAAGGCAAACCTCAAGCTTGAGGTTCTTGAAAGCATACTCTTGACATTGCCTCTGTTAGGAAAAGCATAGAAGCTGGCGTTTATCTCCACCACTTCAAAATACTTAGAATAAAACCTTATGTAGTCCTCTCTTTTTAAAATAGGGGGGTAGAAAACCCCCACCCAGTCCCTGTAAAAGAAACCACTACAGCCTACGTAAACCCTCAAGGAATAAACTTGGACTTAAAGTCCTTAAGAGCCTGCTCTATCTTTGCCTTAAGCTGATCATCTAAAGCTTTTTTCTCCTTTATTTCCTTTAAAACGTCCGCTCTCTCTCTGTCTAAGTAGGCGTAGAGTTCCTTTTCAAACTTCCTTACCGAGCTTACTGGTATGTCATCCAAGTATCCGCTTGTTCCCGCGTATATGGCTACTATCTGCTTTTCTACGGGTATAGGGCTATAAGGCTCTTGTTTGAGAAGTTCCACAAGCCTTAGACCTCTGTTTATGGTTTGCTGTGTAGCCTTGTCAAGCTCAGAAGCAAACTGCACAAAAGCTTCCAGTTCTCTAAACTGAGCTAAATCTAACCTTAGAGTTCCAGCCACCTGCTTCATAGCCTTTATCTGCGCCGCACCACCAACCCTTGAGACGGACAATCCTACGTTTATGGCAGGTCTTACACCCTTGTTAAACAGGTCTGGTTCAAGGTAAATCTGACCGTCGGTGATGGAGATGACGTTTGTAGGTATGTAGGCAGCCACGTCACCAGCCTTTGTTTCTATTACTGGAAGAGCGGTAAGCGAACCGGCTCCCATCTCGTCGTTGAGCTTTGCAGCCCTTTCCAAAAGTCTTGAGTGAAGGTAGAAAACATCACCAGGGTAAGCTTCTCTTCCCGGTGGCCTCCTCATTAAAAGGGAGAGCTGTCTGTAGGCTTCCGCATGCTTGGAAAGGTCGTCGTATATTATAAGGGCATGCTTTCCGTTGTCCCTAAAGTATTCACCTATGGTACATCCTACAAAGGGGGCAAGATACTGCAGGGATGCTGGGTCTGTGGCGGAAGCCACCACCACGCAGGTATACTCCATAGCACCACTTCTCTCAAGAAGCTCTATTATTCTGGCGGTTGTTGACCTTTTTTGTCCTATTGCCACGTATATGCAGTAAACATCTGTATCCTTCTGATTCAGGATGGTATCTATGCATATGGTTGTCCTTCCAGTGGACCTGTCTCCTATTATGAGTTCACGCTGACCCCTTCCTATGGGTATCATGGCATCTATGGCTTTAATACCAGTCTGAAGAGGCTCATGAACTGATTTTCTCTTTACAACGCCCGGGGCTATCTTCTCCACGGGGGACCTATACTCGTAGTTTATAGGTCCCTTACCGTCCAATGGGTTGCCAAGAGGGTCTATAACTCTGCCTATGAGCCCTTCACCCACGGGTGCGTCAAGTATTCTTCCAGTCCTCCTTACTATGGAACCTTCCCTTATGCCGCTTTCACTACCCAGAACTATGATACCCACGTTGTCCTCTTCAAGGTTAAAGGCGAGACCCATGGTCCCACCCTCAAACTCCACAAGCTCGTTAGCCATTACATTATCAAGACCGTAAGCTCTGGCTACACCATCACCCACATAGTAGACAACTCCCACCTCTTCCATTTTCGCGGAAGCTTCAAAACCTTTTATTTGCTCTTTTAGAAGTTGAAGGGCTTCTTCGTAAGTTATAGTTGCCATAATAAACCTCCTTAAGGTTTTGGTAATATTTTATTACATCTTCCACAGAAAAATCTTCCCTTGGCGTCTACATCTGATAGGCTGTTTGAATAGTTCATAACGCAACCGGGACTTTTACAATGCATGAGACCAAAAGTATGACCAAGTTCGTGGTTCACTTCCTTGAAAGTTCTCTCAAAAAAAAGCCTTTCTTGCGCATCAAAGAGTCTGTACACGCTTACCAGGGCATAATTCCCACCAAGCTGACCAAGACCAAAAATGAAGTTAAACCCTTCTTCATAGAGGTCAAAAGGCAAGAGGGCTATCAACTTAAGCATGTCAGGATAGTAAACCTTTGAAAGGTAATCCAAGATTATGTCAGCCCTGTGTTGTTTTCTAACAGGGTCGTAGCCAAGAAGGGGATGAACGCTTATGTGTGAAAGCCTCACATTGAAGCCAAAGACTTCTTTTATGTTTTTTGCAACCGCCAGCAAAAGCCTTTTCTGCACGCCAAAGCCCGCAAGGTATATAAACCTACTTTCTGGCATTTCTGTACTCCATTACCCTTCTGTTGTGTTCTACCAAGGTTTTACTAAAGTGATGTCCACCGCTCCCGTCCGCAACAAAGTAGAGATAATCTACATTCGCAGGCTCAAGGGAAGCTCTAAGGGACTCAATGCCAGGATTGCATATGGGTGATGGGGGAAGCCCATAGTAGTAGTAGGTATTGTAAGGGTCATCCATACTGAGATGCTTAAGGGTTAGCCTTCCTTCCCACATACCCTTTCTCTTTAGTGCGTATATGACGGTAGGGTCTATCTGAAGCTTCATACCTTTCCTTATTCTGTTGTATATAACCGCAGAGACAAGTGGTCTCTCTTGGGCTTTTGATGTCTCCTTTTCAATCATGGAGGCTATGGTAACCCAGCTTTCAAGGGTAAGTCCCTTCTCGGGAAGTCTTTTCCTCATATCTTCTGTTTTCCTGAGGAAATTTTTATGCATAATGTCTATAACCATCATGGGATGGGTGTTTTTTGAAAAGAAGTAGGTATCTGGAAATAGAAAGCCCTCCATACTGTGGGTCTTCAGTCCGTATTTTTTGGCAGTTTCCTCCGAGAGTGCATACTTTAGAAAATCCTCAGAGGAACATACAAGATTTTTCTCAAGTATGTCCGCTATGTCGTAGAGGTCTGAGCCTTCTGGTATGGTTATTCTGTAAAGCTTTTTGAGACCTTTACTGAGCTTTTCGTATACATCCCATGGGTATACAAAACCGTCAAACTCGTACTCTCCAGCCTCAAGTTTTTTCCTTTCAATGCTGTGAAGAAAAAGAAAGGCAAGAGGATTTCTCAATAAACCCTCTCTGTAGAGAATCATGGATATTTCCACAGTGGGTGTTCCGTAAGGCAGTTCTACTACTTTTCCCTTTACCTTTACGGGAGCAAAAGAATAAAAGACCAACACAATAAACGCAAGTATAGGAAAAGCAAACTTTATGTACTTCATAGACTCTCAAGATACTCAAGTAAAATGGCATATGCGGATAGGCTGTCCTTGAGCTCTTTCTTTTTTTTCTCGCTCTGGCCCTCTAACATGCGATAAGCTTCAAGAGTTGTGTATCTTTCGTCCCACAGAAGGACCTCTACACCTTCTGGCAATACTTCCTTCAGTTTTTGAAAAAAACCCCTTACTTCTTTAGCTCTTTGACCCTCTTTACCTTTGGGAGTCAAAGGCAAACCAAGCAATACGAGGGATACACTTTGCTCTTTTACCTTTTCCGCTATCTGTAGAAGCGTGCCTTCGCCCTTGTTTAATAGACTGCCCAGGGGAACACCTACGCCTAACCTTGTGTCCCCAACCGCTAAACCTATTCGTTTGGTTCCATAGTCTATTGCCAGAACCTTCAACCTGTCTTTATGCCCACCACCTTATAGACTGGGCAAAAGCCTACGGCGGAGGTGCCTATGAAAACTATCCCCAGTATACCCAGTATCCACCACGCTCCGCCCTTGGTAAAGGCAAGATAGAGAAATACTAACCCCAGCACTATCCTTATAGCTCTGTCCCAGGTTGCCATATTTTTTTCCATGTGACTACCTCCTCTTTAAAATAATAAGCCATGAAGTCAGTGGTTGCAATAATTACAGATTTTGGCTTAAAGGATGGGTTCGTGGGTGCTATGAAGGGTGTAGTGCTAAACATAAACCCAGATGCTCAGATAGTGGACATAAGCCACGAAGTGGAACCTTTTGACGTTTTTCAGGGTGCTTTTCTCTTGAAGGCTCACCTTTCCTACTTTCCAAAGGGCACGGTATTCTTGTGCGTAGTAGACCCGGGTGTAGGTTCTGAAAGGTTGCCAGTAGTGGTTGAAGCTGGAGATTACATCTTCGTTGGACCAAACAACGGAATTTTTGACTTTGCCTTGGAGAGTCTAAAGGTAGGCTTTAAAGCCTACAAGATTGAGAAGTATACGCTTCCTGTCATAAGTCAGACCTTCCACGGGAGGGATGTGTTTGCGCCAGTGGCTGGACATCTAAGCAGAGGTTTAAAACCTCAGGAAGTGGGAAGCCCAATAGAATATACCTTTCACTTGAAGTGGGAGGAGCCTTACAGAGAAGACCAATGGTTGGTGGGTAAGGTCGTATACTTTGACCGCTTTGGAAACTGCATTACAAACATTCCCTGTGGAGACTACAAGGAAGCCCTGTTTAGAGGACAGAAACTAAGGATTTTGTCCCACTTTCTTCAGGCAAAGGAAGGAGAACCAGCCCTTATATGCAACAGCTTTGGTCTAGTGGAGCTTTTCTTTCCTATGAGTAACGCAAGAGAAAGGCTTTTAGTAAAAAGGGGGGAAGAGGTGAGAGTTAGGTAGTTGAAAATTTTTTTCTTTTCTCCGATAATTTAAATTATGATTGACAGAGTGGAGCTTCAGAGGATTTTAGGATATATAGCAGAGGCAGAAGAGAGAAAGAGCAAACAGAAAGAGGAAAAAAAGGAGTTAGAAGCGGTAAAGGTTGAAGTGTCTGAAGCACTCAAAAGCTCAGAAAGTGTTGATTACGAAAACCTAAACAAAAAGGTAAGGGAGATAAAAAGACAGCTGGAAGAGAACACATACCAAGTTTCACCAGAAAAGATACTCATAGGTCTGGAAAAGTATATCTCCTCTAAATAGCCCTTAGAAGTTCTACCGTATAAGGGTGCTTTGGACTGTCAAATATCTCATAGACACTACCTTCCTCTACTATTTGACCTTCCCTAAGCACTATGACTCTGTCTGCAACCTCTGCCACAACACCAAAGTCGTGGGTTACTAAAAGAACGCTCCTGCCTTCTGATTTCATATCTCTGAAAAGCTTAAGTATCCTGCTCTGCACGGACACGTCTAAAGCGGTAGTCGGCTCGTCCGCCAGCACGAGCTCTGGGTTGCAAATTGTGGCTATGGCTATGCAGACCCTCTGCTTGAGACCTCCAGAAAGGTGGTGGGGGTAGCTGTTGTAGACCCTTTGTGCATCGGGAACGCCGGCTTTTTTCAATGCCTCTAGAGCCTTCTCCTTAGGATTTCCCTCTCTAAAGTGAGCTCTGTATGCCTCTTCTAACTGAACTCCTATTTTAAAAAGAGGGTCAAGATACACAGATGGCTCCTGGAATACTATGGATATATGCCTTCCTCTTAGCTTTCTGTATTCCCTCTCAGATAGTCCTATTAGCTCCTTCCCCATAAACTTTATTGAGCCTTGGAGCTTAGCAACCTCTGGCAGAAGACCGAGTATGGAGTAAAGTATGGAAGTTTTTCCAGAGCCAGACTCCCCCACAAGGCAAAGGACTTCACCCTTCTCAAGATTAAAGTTAATGCCCCTTATAACATGCTTTTCCCCGTACCATAGGTTCAAATCCTTTACTTCAAGTAGCATTCAAAAGCCTCAGAAAGACGGGCT
The DNA here is from genome assembly GCA_025057455.1 of Aquificaceae bacterium. Taxonomy (GTDB): domain Bacteria; phylum Aquificota; class Aquificia; order Aquificales; family Aquificaceae; genus Pampinifervens. The sequence goes on along the minus strand of JANWWY010000029.1, from coordinate 2,320 downwards.
TCATTCTATCGTAAAGCTCGTAGATGTCTTGAGATATGACCTTAACATCCGCAAGGGTATGCATAAAGTTGGTATCACCAAACCAGCGAGGGACTATGTGAAGGTGGATGTGAGACTCTAAACCCGCACCCGCCGCTCTTCCGAGGTTGTAGCCGATGTTTACACCGTGTGCTTTCATAACCTCTTTCATAAGACCAAGACAGACTTTTGTGAGCCTGTGAATTTCCAAGGCGGTCTCTTCATCCACAAGGCTGTAATCTCCTACGTGTTCTATGGGTGCTATCATAAGGTGCCCTGGGTTGTAGGGGAACTTGTTGAAAATCACGAAAGACCCTTTTCCTCTGTAGAGAACCAAATAGTCCCTGAGTTTTTCCTCTGGCTGGGAGACCGCCTCACACAGAAAGCATTCTTTTTGCTCGTCAACCTTTTCCACATACTGGCTTCTCCAAGGAGCCCACAGAAGCTTCATAGCCTTAGAAGTCTCCTTATTGCCCTCTCCACATCTTCTTCGGAGGGTGTGTAATCATGCCTTTCCAGCTCCATAGTGTCCCTAAAATACAAAACGGTGGGAAAATTAAATACACCAAGGTCTTCGGCGCTTGTATGCTTGCTTACATCCAACCAGTAAAAGTTTATCTTATCCCCATATACTTTTTGGTATTTTAAGAGCTTTTCATAAAAGGCTTGGTTTTCTGGATTGTCTGGCGTTGTAAGCAAGACGACCGCAGGTTTTTCCCCGGCCATAGCCTTTTCGTAGAAGTCCTTGTCCGTTAGCTCCTCAAATCCTTCAAACATCCTTACCTCCTGAGAAAGATTATAAGACAAACCATCCGTAGCCCTTGCGTCTTTTGCCACCAACTCCAAAGTTTTCAAGTCCTACTTTCAAAAGATGCTCCGCATCCCCTAAGAGCCTCCTGTCTGCAACACCCCCAAGAGGTGCAAAACCAAGACAGAACCTAAAGACTACTCCTTGAGCTATGGTAAGAAACTTCACCGGAACAGGGCTGTCCCAGTCTGCTGGAGGCTCCTTGCCTTGGCTTCTGTAATACTCTGGATAGTGAGGGTTCATAATGTCAAACTCTATGTGCCTTGAGGGTTCAAAACCTACCGGGTATGCATCGTAGAATATGACCTCTCCTCTCTTCTGAAGACTGCCAAAAAGCTTTAAAAAGCTCTCGTAAGGTTCTTTTATGGTATGGTCGGAGAGTATTACTCTGAGCTCTTTAAGGCTTTTTACCTGTTCCAAGAGTTTAGACTCTTTCTCTTGAGCAAGCACTACCTCAAGGGTGTTGAGCGGGTTCTTTTCGTCCTGCATCTTGTCCTTTAGTGCTTCGTACAAAGACAGCAAAAATACGCCCCTTGTCAAACCCTTGAGAGTCTCACCGGACAGATAAGGCACGCCGTAGATGTGGTGCAAAAGCAAGCCGTTTTCCAGAAGAGTAGGATATCCCATACCGCACACGAGCCGGTAGGCGGTTTTCATCTCAAAGCAGTGAGCATCGGGGTAGGACGGTGGCTGAAAGCCCTGCATCTTTACCCTGTTGAGGAGCTCCTTAAATTTTTCAGAGACGTTCCTCTGGTCAAGCCTTCCCCTATCTATCTCGTCAGGCTCAAAGTAAAAGGCAAAGGCTTTGTAGAGCAGCAGGTTTAGGTTTTCTATATCCTTTTGCATAAACCTCTCTACGTGTTCTCTTACGCTCCTATTCTTCATCTTGCTTTAACTCCCCTTCCGCTATTCTTTTGAGCCAGTTGGCAAAGTAAAGTAGTTTTTTGGTGTAAAGCCTGTATCCAGAAAGGTCAAGGGAGGAAAGAAAGCTCACAAGGCTTTGCACTTCTTGCTTTTCGTATTCTTTTAGGTATTTTAAAAGATGCTCCTCTACCTTCTTCCACGCCTCCTCCTTGTTTGCTTTTGACCTCACAAAAGCACAGGTGGAGAGAAGTCCGTTGTGGACTATCATGGAAGGTAGTTTTCTTGCGTAGGAAGCATACTTTTTCTCGTATTCTTGCCCCTTTACCTCCGCAACACAACCGTAGGCAAAGTTTGCCAGCTCCTGAAGTTTGCTTCTCATCCTCTTACCTCCACTACTTTTACAAGACCTTTGCCCGTAGTTATATCACCACCAAGCCACAAAGAAGAGGGCAAGGAAAACTCAAGGTCTTCTTCCAAGAATACGTTCACATACAGTAGGCTCTCCGCAGGCAAGTATTCGGTGGTCCAAAGAGCTCCGCTTGCCACCGTTCCAGTGTCTGGGTCTATTTTGACGTGGGTCTGCACCTCCGTGTAGCTCTGCACAAAGTCCGCAAAAAGGGTGTCGTTTAT
>JANWWY010000028.1 GCA_025057455.1 Aquificaceae bacterium | reverse complement strand
TGGCTCGTCGCTAAGGGTTTCGTTCACTTCCACCACCCTTCCCGAGAGTGGTGAGTATATGGGTGATACGCTTTTCACAGATTCTACGTTAGCCAAAGTGTCTCCACTCTCGTAGGTCTCACCAACATGAGGTAAGTCCACATAGACTACATCGCCCAACTCCTTCTGTGCGTAATCCGTTATCCCTATCCAGACCTTATTACCTTTAACCAGAGCCCATTCGTGGTCTTTGGTATAATACCTGTCTCCTTTCACCTCGTATTTGCCTACCATAATATCTTCCATCTTTTACCTCCTATACCGTTTCATATTCTATACCATAATCCCTTCTTACTTGGTCAAGCAACGCGGTAAGGTCCTTCTCTTCAGGAAGCAAAGACTCTATTGTTCTTATGTAGTAGTCAAGGTCTATCAGCCTAAAAAGAGCCAAGCCACTACCACCTTCGTTGTTAAGGTGGATGGCATTTTTCCTCTTTTTTGTGATAAACTCCTTTATCTTCTCAATCTTCAGAATGTGGCTCGGGTCAAGAACCAACACATCGTTGCCCCTGAGTTTCCTCAAACCCTTGTAGAGCCCGTAGATAAAAGTTCCCTTGTCATTTCTTATAAACACCAAGTCGGGGAACTTGTCTATGAAGTCCTTCATCTCAGTGGTTATAACCGCATAGAGGCTATCTGGACCTATAAGCCTCTTTAGAAAGTTTACCTTCTCGCTTACCTTTTGCGAAAGCTCACCATCCTCAAGAAGCTTAGAGTAAAAGACTAATAAAACCTTCATCTGTTATAATATTATAAGCCTTTACAAACGTCGTAGCGAGAAATTAAGTAGGCACAGAAAACCTCTGTTAAAAAGCCCTGTGTAAGAAAAGCTTCATCCTAATATTTGACCATAAGTGAGGATGTATAAAAAAGTAAACACAGTAAAGTCCTGCTATGAAATTGCTATGCCCAATAAAGGCTTAAGTATTCTCCATAACACCCCATAAAAACATACTCGTTATCTTTACCTTAAACATTAGCTCCTTCCGTATGTTCTCAAACTTCACGCTACTTACATACTCTCCAGACCAACACTCAGATATGAAAAACTCTTCATCCACATACCAAAACCTACCATAAACATTAGCCTCTCTCTATTTCTTTTTGCCCTTTTTGATTGCCCTTACCACTTCATCCCTTGCCCTGTTGCCAGTAATCACTGCCTTTATACCCTTCCCGCCTAAGTATCTGAATATCTCGTGTGTATCGTAACCTGTGTCTGCTATAACTTCTTTGACTATACTGCCTTCAACCTCAGCCTTCTCCATGGAGTTCTCCACAAGCTCTATGGCACACTGGCTGTAATGTGTCCTGTTGTCCATTCTCCTCCGCTTGTTAGCTTAATGCCTGTGGAGTTAAAAACTATGACAAAGTCCTATGGCATGTCTTCTGAGTTATTTAGCAAGTGGTTAAATTGGAAGTCTTCTCTTAGTGTGTCTGTAGTGTATGGCATTTGCCTGAAGAGGGCTTTTTTGTTTGATTTTGCTGAGGATTTCTACTCTTTTTACTAAGTCTTTGTTATAGTCTTTCCAGCTCCTCTCCATATGGTCAATATTATCCTAATTAGACTTGTATTGGACACGGCATGTTCTCATGATACTATTACAAACCTTCCACTAAAACACTCCTCTTTTCAAGGCATTCTATAAGTTGATGTAGGTTATCTTTTCTTACAAAGTACACCCTACCACCCAGTGGTACACCATATTCTTTCATAGGTTTTATCCTAATGTAGCCTATGTTCTTACCTGCAACGTATCCAGTTGTATAGTCGGGGTCATCACTCCAACATAACTCCGATATAACACCGCAGTATACGTTTTTTGTTGCAAGGGCTAAGGCGTCAAGAAGTCTGTTTATGTAATACCTCTTTATACCTCTTTCCTTCAGCCTTTGTTCTATAGACCTTCTGTTTTTCCAATCAACCCTTACGGTTCTTATGCCCCTTTCCTTGTCTGGCTCGAGTCTTTCCCCTGTCTCTACATCCATCAAAACCGCACCCCTCATATTACCCCCCTTAGGGTTGGGTCCATTTTTTAAAAGCTCAAGGGCAAGCCTTGCTACTTCTTCCTTTATTCCTTCCTCTTTTAGCTTTTCTACCGCAAAATTATGAGCATCTTCAACGCATTTAAAGTCGTAGCTGTATATGGTCAAAGCCTTTGGCACTGTTTCTATTTTTTCTACTTTTTCCAACGTTATGACAATCTTGTCAAAGGCTTTTGGTCTTTTTATGAGCTCCCTCGTGAGCTTTTGCACCTCTTGTATGGTTTCTACCAATCTTTCCGCTCCAGATACGTGCATTCCCTCCTTTTCCGCTCTCATACGAAGGCTGTACATGGCTATCTCCAAAATCTAAAACCTCTTTTAAAAATGCTTAGAAGGTTCCTTCCAGAGAGCAAAAGGGAAGGCTTTTGTTTTATGGCTCGCAGAATAAAAGACCAGCCCTCTCCGAGATTTCCAAACCTCATGCAAACATCCCCCACGTGAAACAGAAAGTACGGGAGGTATTCTTGTGGAATCTTACTGTGGTACTCCTCATACACCCTTTTAGTTCCCTCATATAGCCTGTTACTCTTACTTGTCCTGCCTGCGTGCTCTCTTATCATTACCGTGTCCGTGTCCAACAGTTTGATTTTATACCCCAAGTGGCAACCTCTGAGGAAAACTTCCCAATCTTCTCTGAGCATAAACTCGTCCATGTATTCTAAATAGTAACCCCTCCTAAAGGCGGTAGCGGATGGGTAACCCACCATGCCAGAGTATACCGCTACTTTCGGGTCCGTAGGTAGCTTTTTCTTAGAGTATCTGATAGTATTTCCTCTTTGGTCCACCAATCTTCTTGGAAAGTTGTAAACTACGTGAGCATCACCCCAATTTTTCAGGGTCTTTTCTACATGGTGCTTCTCCCAAAGGTCATCGTGGTCTAAGAAAAACACGTATTCGCCCTTAGAGAGGCTATAACCTTTGTTTCTTGAATAGCATCTTTCCATATTCCTCTCGTTGCGGTAATACTTTACCGCTTTGTTGAAGTTTTTGAGGATTATTTCTTGGGTTTTGTCTGTGGATGCATCATCTATAACTATGACCTCCTTTGGTCTATATGTTTGTTCCAACACTCTTTCTATTGTTTCTCTGATAAACCTTTCACCGCAGTAAACTACAATTACTACGCTTACCATAAATTCCTTTTCCTCTCCTTCAGTTCAAGCTCGTATAGGAATTTGTATTTGAGAAAAGTATAAATGAAAGCTGAGGAGGCTACTAAAAAACCCCTGAGTCCGTCCAAAAAACCCCTTTGAATTATGTAAACCTTCAAAAAGTGCCATAGAGGATTAAAAATAAGATTATAGACTTTAAACCTTTTTCCAGATTTATGCATTATTTGAGCCATCCTTTCCGCATATTCTATTGTCTTTGTGTATTGGTCTTTTAGGCTTTTGTAAGAATAGTGAAGTATATCACCCTTTATAGTGCCAGCCTCGCAGTTGAAAACAGCCACTTCATGAAGCTCTCCTTTGAAAAAAACCTTACCTTTTTTAAATAGCCTTACTCTCCACTCGGGATACCACGCATGCTTTAAAAAGTCTCCGAGGTAGTAAGTCCTTCTACAGAGTTTATATACCTCATACCTTGGATTTTTGAGCTCCCTTCTTATGTTCTCTTTGAGCTCTTCTGAAATTCTCTCGTCCGCATCCAAAATGAGCACCCAATCCCCAGAACACAGGCTTATACCATAATTAAGCTGATTTGGATAGCCCTCCCACTCTCTAAAAAAAACCTTAGCACTCAGGGCGGTAGCGAGCTCTACCGTTTTGTCCGTAGAACCTGAGTCTATTACCACCACCTCATCCGCTAAACCGTTCACGCTTTTTATTGCTTTTTCTATGTTTTTTTCCTCGTTTCTTGTCAGAATTAAGACAGATAGCATTTCAGGCTTATAATTATAAGCTATGGGAAAATTGAGAGTTCAAGATGTGGCAAAGGAGCTTGGTGTACCAGTAAAAAAGATAAGAGAAATACTCAAAGAATGGGGTATAGACAAGGGAAACTTTGCCTACCTGAGTGATGAGGAGCTTCAAATAGTCTACGACTACCTTTCCGTATCGAGGGAAAAAACCACAGAAAACGGTGATTTAGCTGTTGTAAAAGAAGAGGTTGTGCAACCTTCACAGCTCAGCGTAGAGGAACCTCCACAGCATCAGCATCAACAGAAGGAAGAAAGGAAACATAGAGAACAAAGACAGAGAGATTACAGACCACAAGAGCAAAGGCAAAGACAACCTTTAAGGGAAACTTCACCTATCAGAAAGGAAAAGGGCGAAGAGAGAGAAAAACATCGCAAACCGGAAGATAGAAAACCATTTCCGCCAAGGGTACCAACACCCCCACCCATGCCCCCACCTCGTGAGCAAAAGGTAGAGGAAAAGCCAAAGCCACAGCCTCAAAAGGAAAAGCTCAGTAAGGGTGAAGAACAGATACTTAAAAAATTAGAACAGCAAATTAAGAAGGAAAAGAAGGAAGAGAGGGAAGAGGAAATAAAGATAGTTCAAATTCCAGAAGTAGTAACGGTTAGAGAGCTTGCAGAGCTCCTGAGAACACCCGCCAATCAAATAATGGCTGAGCTTCTGAAGAAGGGTATACTGGCAACCATAAACCAAACGGTTCCGACGGATGTAGCTCTTCAGGTGGCCGAGGCTTTGGGATTTCTTGCGGAAGTAAAAGCAGAAGAGTTAAAGGAAGAGGAAGAAGAGGTAGTTGAGGAAGGTACAGAACCTAGGCCTCCTGTTGTAGTGGTTATGGGTCATGTAGACCACGGCAAGACTACCCTATTGGATACAATAAGAAAAACGAATGTGGCTGAAAAAGAAAAGGGTGGAATAACTCAGCATATAGGTGCTTCTGTGGTAGAAATGCCCGATGGGAGGAAAATAACCTTCTTGGATACTCCTGGACACGAGGCTTTTACATCCCTTAGAGCAAGGGGTGCTCAGGTTACCGATATAGCGGTTTTGGTGGTGGCAGCAGATGACGGCGTTATGCCACAAACGGTGGAAGCCATAAACCACGCAAAAGCCTTTAACGTGCCCATTATAGTAGCTGTAAACAAGATTGATAAGCCTGGAGCCGACCCTCAGCGGGTGAGAAGGGAGCTTTCCGAGCTTGGCCTTATACCAGAAGAATGGGGTGGTGATACTGTATTCGTGGACGTTTCTGCCAAAACTGGACAGAACGTAGATACTCTTTTAGAGTACATACTTTTGGTGGCTGACCTTCTTGAGTTAAAAGCCAGTTCAGACAAACCCGCAAGAGGCACAATCATAGAATCCAAGCTTGACAAGCAAAGGGGTATAGTGGCTACAGTCTTGGTGCAAGACGGCTCCTTAAAGGTGGGTGATGTATTCGTTGCAGGAACCACTTATGGGCGTGTAAGGGCTATGTTTGACGATAAGGGCAGAAAGGTTAAAGAAGCTGGACCATCCATACCAGTGGAAGTGCTGGGCTTTGAAGACCTACCTATGGCTGGCGACCAATTTAAGGTGGTGGAGGATGAAAGAAAAGCGAGGTACATAGCGGAGCAAAGGAGGATAAAGAAAGAGCAAGCTGAAAAGGTTGCCAAGGGCTTAGTACTTGAGGAGGTCTTTAAGAAAATACAGGAGGGAGAACTCAAAGAAATTAGACTCATAGTGAAGGCGGATACTATAGGTTCCTTGGAAGCTCTCAAAAAGTCCCTTACGGAGCTGTCCACTCTTGATGTATCCGTAAGGATAATACACGGTGGTGTGGGTGGAATAACGGAAAACGATGTTATGCTTGCAAAGGCGAGCGGTGCCATAGTTATAGGTTTTAACACAAGGCCTGACGTAAAGGCGAGGGAAACCGCTGAGGCGGAAAAGGTTGATGTAAGGCTTTACGGCATTATATATGAAGCCATAGAGGATGTAAAGAAAGCCCTGAAGGGTATGCTAAAGCCCGTAGAAAGAGAAATAGTGCATGGCTCTGCAGAAGTCAGAGCAACCTTTAAAATAAAGGGTGTTGGAACTGTGGCAGGATGCTACGTCTTGGATGGAAAAATTGTTAGGAACGCAAGGGCAAGGCTTATAAGAAACGGTGTGGTAATATTCGACGGTAAGATTGAAAGCTTAAAGAGGTTTAAAGAGGATGCTCAGGAGGTAGCCAAAGGTTTTGAATGCGGTATAAAGCTCAAGGATTACAATGACATTAAGGTGGGTGATGTTATAGAATGCTACGAAGTAAAACTGGAAAGACCTCAATAAGCCTTAACGAGGTATACGCAAGCATACAGGGTGAAGGACTTCTGGTGGGAACTCCCTGCGTATTTATAAGGGTTCAAGGGTGCAATATAAGATGTCCATGGTGTGACCAGCCCTCTGCCTTGCCCTTTAGGGAAGAGTCTGTTAAGCTTGAGGAACTTTTTAAAACTCTGGAGTCTTACCCACACCGTCATGTGGTGATTACAGGAGGAGAACCTTTTACTGAGGAGTCTCTTCCTGAACTTGTTAGTGAACTTCTCATAAGGGGAAAGTCTGTGCAGATAGAGACCAATGGCACGCTGTGGCAAGAGGCTTTTGAAGAGCTGGCAACAAAGGTTCACATTACCTGCTCGCCCAAGGCGGTAGCCAGTTGGTACGTGCATCCGAAGGTGCGGGAGTTTGCAAAGGAGTTTAAGTTTGTGGTAGACCACCACTTAGACCTTCAGGTGCTTTTGAGTTTTGAGGAGGTTTTAGTAAAGGGTTGTGTAGTGCTTCAACCTGAGGGCAACAAGGCTATATTCCTCCAAAAGGCTCTGGAGCTTCAGCTTAGGCTTTTAAACCTCGGATATCAGGTTAGGGTAATTCCGCAGGTGCATAAGTTCCTTGGGCTGAAGTAACCTTCTGGGAGCTCGGGAAAAAGTAATCAACTATTGCCATGTAGAGGGCTTTTGCAAACCTTTCCTGAAATTCTGCGTCTGACATCATAAGAGCTTCTTGTGGGTTTGTCATAAAACCTACTTCCACGAGCAGGGAGGGTACGCCAGGCGTCTTCAGAACTGCAAAACCAGCCCTTTGTATACCTCTAAAGTGCACTTCCCTTCCCAGCTCACCCCTAACATACCTGACAACCCTCTGTCCGAAAACTACGCTTTCGTTCAGTGTTACATCCATTGCCAGGTCCGCAAGAACAGCCTTTGCGGAGATGGGAATGTCAGACCTTCCAAAAACTAGCCTTGCGTATTGTTCATTGTTAACAATATGCTGTCGCCTTTTCTGTGCAGCTTCGGAAGAGATAGCAAATATGGTGGTGCCACGTGCGTAGGGAAGTCTTTGGGGATGGGCATCCGCATGTATGCTTATAAACAGGTCCGCTCTGTTGCGAAGGGCTATGTTTGCCCTTTCCTGAAGGGGAACAAAGCTGTCATCACTTCTGGTCATTATTACCTGAAAACGTTGGTCCTTTTCAAGAAGGCTGGCAAGTCTTTTACCTATGGCTAAGACCACATCCTTTTCCTTTATATCACCTTGTCCTATAGCACCTGGGTCATGACCACCGTGACCGGGGTCTACTATTATAACTCTACGCTGGGTTATAACCTGTCCCTTTCTTACTTCGTTCACTACCCTTTTTTGATTTGGGGCAGTTTGCATGTTTCTCAACACCCTTATGAAAGTTGGGTCTATTATCTCCAGCAATTCCTCCGAGTCGTCCTTTTTTGCAACCTGATGCCCCGTTGCCATGTAAACGTCTATGACTATTCTGAAGGGCTCTTGCAAGGAAAAGGCTTTTACATGCTCAAAATCTCTGTCTAACACAACCCTCGTTCCCCAGGGATGTTTGCCAGTCCTTGCCTGAAAATGCTTAGGAACATCTACAGACACGTCTTCCATTATATCTATGACTATTCTCTTTGGGTTTTCTAGCGTGTATACTCTATAGTCAACGCTCCTTTGCAGTTGAAGGACTATTCTTTGCTTTTCTGTATAGTTGGCAAAGCGTACTACGGCGGTTTGGGAAAAGCCTAAACCTAAAAACAGGCTAAAAATTACCAAAATCCTCAGGAACATGAACTTCCTCCATTACTTCCGCCTTTCTTGTAGCCCAGGCTGGCTTTGGGAATCTTATTATCATGGGATTGGGTATATCGGGCTGATAGAGTATCATAGTGCCCTTTTTGAGCATTATGGCTCTTTGTTTAAAGTTACCAGTGAGATATTCGTATTCCTTGCTGAGGACTTCGCTGGAATCCATCCTACCAAGCACCTTAAGGGCAGAGTTTGCCACCACTCTCTTTTCCACCTCGCTGGCTGTTTGTTGTGCACCTATTAGTATCACCCCCAAGCTTCTACCCCTTTCCGCAATGTCCAACACCACATCCTTGATGGGACTCCACCCCTCCTTGGGTGCATACTTGTTTAGTTCGTCAAGAACAACGAAGACTTTAGGGTCAGGTTTGCCTAAGCTTTCCTTTTGTCTGAACACCTTCTTTAGCAGTGTGCCTACTACAAACATTTTTGCTATACTGTGAAGCCCGCTAATGTCTACCACCGAAAGTCTGTAATCTTCCCATGAGGGTGGTTTTGAGTCTTCTCCTATGAGCCTACTAATGTACATGCTGGCTCTGCTAAACCTCCTAAAAAAGGCATAAGAGGTTTGCACCTGAGCATCTCCAAACCAGCTCCTGTAAAGCTCTGAACTCTTGTTTTGCTCCTTATCTCTTATGGCTTCTTCCAGTTTTTCCTCAAGGGCTTGCAGGCTGTCTATTTCCCTTCCAAAATCATCAATGAGTCGCCCAGGTGGGCTATTCTGGGCAAGGCTATAGAGTTTGTTGGCAACTCTATCTATAACATAGTGAATGTTGGAAATACCCTCTTCTCCCTCTGTAAACATGAACCTTATAAGACCATCCTCCGCAAACTCTCTTATACTCCAGTAGAAGGGCTGAACGTTGGAATCCTGCCTCTCACAGTCTGGCATACTTCTGTTAGCGGGAGAGGGTGGCACGTAGAACATGACGTTCTTAAAGGGCTCTGGTTTAAGACCCATATCAAGGTAGATTTTTTCCCCTTCTTTATCAAGAACTTTGCTCTTTTTGTCCAACCAAAGGAGGTCTTTACCCTTTACGTTGAAGATAATTCCGTGCACCATGTCCCTGTCTTTTGCCTTCTCAAGTATGGAATAGAGCAAGAAAAGAGCATAGGAGGTTTTTGTGGCTATGCCAGACATGCCAGAGATGCTCACATGAGCTCCTTCAATACCGTTTATAAAGTTATAGTTTATGTAAACAATATTGCCGTTCCTGTCTACGCCGGCAGGTATTTTTTCCTTCATTTGGTCGTAGTAGAGTGCCTTTTCAAAGTCTTTTCCTCTTGCCCTGTAAACTACATCACCGGGTGATGGTGGTGCAAACAACTCTGGCTCAATCCTCGTTACGTTAACCTTTGCCACATAGGCAACGTTGACGGGTATTACGCCTTTGCTAACAAGGTGAGCATCGTAGACAAACTCCGCACCTTCAAGAAACTTATGGACTTCTCCCACAATTCCGTAGTATCTAACCGTTTGATTACCTACCTGACTTTCTACAAACAAGACATCGTCCAGCTGAACCACCTGCCCCTCCTCAACCCCTATCCAGAATTCAAGGGGGCTTATCGGCTTGGTGCCAAGAACTATTCCCACCCTCATGCATAAAAATATAGCATTCCTTAAGGAACTGGCGATTCATTAAAAGCAAACTCAACATAGGAGGCACTGGCTTTGATTTTGACCCTAAGGACAATCATGAAATCGTATTATAGATGTTTCAGCAAGCGGGCGACGGGATTCGAACCCGCGACCTTCTGCTTGGGAAGCAGACGCTCTACCCCTGAGCTACACCCGCTACTGGTGTATATTATATTCCATGGAATTTCCAAAGCTAAGACCCAGAAGGCTAAGGAAAAAGGAAAGTATAAGAAGGCTCGTAAGGGAAAACTGGTTGAGCATTGACGACCTCATATACCCTATCTTTGTCCGCCATGGAGAAAATGTTGTGGAAGAAGTTCCTAGCATGCCCGGTGTTTACAGGTATAGCCTTGACAAGGTGGTGGATGCGGTAAAGGAGGTGAGAGACCTTGGCATAAGTGCCATAATACTCTTTGGGATACCAGAGCATAAGGACGAGGTTGGCTCTGACACGTGGAGCGATGAGGGCATAATACAGAGAGCTCTAAGGCTAATAAAGAAAGAAGTTCCAGAAATGTACATAATAACCGATGTTTGCTTTTGTGAGTATACTACGCACGGTCATTGTGGTGTTTTGCACGATGGCGATGTTCACAACGACATGACCCTTGAAAATCTCAAAAAACAGGCTCTTTCTCATGCACAGAACGGTGCGGACATGCTGGCACCCTCTGGCATGATGGACGGCATGGTAAAGGCTATCAGAGAAGCCTTAGACTCTGGGGGTTTTGAGGACATACCCATTATGGCATACTCCGCAAAGTATGCCTCAGCTTTTTACGGACCCTTTAGAGAGGCCGCAGAATCTACTCCAGCCTTTGGGGACAGAAGAAGCTATCAGATGGACCCTGCCAACTCAAGGGAAGCCATAAAGGAAGTCCTACTTGACGTCCAGGAAGGTGCGGACATAGTTATGGTAAAACCAGCTCTTGCTTATCTTGATATTATTTCAAAGGTAAAGGAACACACCTTACTTCCTGTCTGTGCCTACAATGTGAGCGGTGAGTATTCCATGATAAAGGCGGCTGGAAGGCTTGGATGGATAGACGAGAATAGGGTTATGGTGGAAACGCTTCTCTCCATGAAGCGGGCGGGTGCGGACATGATTATTACATACTTTGCCAAGGATGTGGCAAGACTCATAAACAAAGGGGAAATATAATGAGGTTTTATGGCATTCCCTCAGAAGAGAGAGTCTTAGAAATAGTGGACGCCATAAAGGATGGGAACTGGGTTTATGAAGAGAATAGCTACAGAGAGGTTATGGATGCACAGGTGGTCAAGGAAAAGCTCAGAGAGATAATAAAGCAGGTAAGGGAATGGAAGGAAAACAACAGACATATCCCGGCGGGAACCGCCCTTATTTTTGTGCATGAGCCATCAGACCCGAAGGTTTTTAAAATATACGACCTTAGCTCCCTTGGATGCTCTCCGAGCTTAAGCCCTCCAAGGTGGAAGATATACAGGGAAGAGCTAAGCGGTCATATTTCTCCGTAAATCTCCTTGAGTATGTCCTCTGCGCCCATGCTTAGAAGCTCCATAGCAAGCTCCCTGCCTAACTTTTCTGCTTCCTCTATACCGCCTTCCTTTGTGCCCTCTAAAAATCTCTCTCCTCTAATGTCAGATACGAAAGCTCTAAGCTTTAGAACACACTTTTCTATCCATGCATAGGCACCTATAGGGACCTGACATCCTCCCTGCAACTCCCTAAGGAACGCTCTCTCGCACTCAGCCCTTACTCTACTTTCCCTGTGGTCTAAAAAGGATATGGCTTGCTTGACATTCTCATCGTTTTCTCTTATCTCTATGGCAAGACTGCCCTGCCCTACTGCGGGAATAAAATCGTAAAGCACCTGACTTATCCTACTTTCCAATCCCATTCTCTTTATGCCTGCGTATGCAAGCACAATAGCATCGTACAAACCATCATCTAGTTTTCTCAGCCTCGTATCCACGTTTCCTCTGAGGACCTCTATCTTTAGGTCTGGTCTTCTTCTTCTTATCTGCACCTGTCTTCTGAGGGAGGATGTGCCCACGAGGGCACCTTCTGGAAGTTCTTGTAGGCTTTTGCCCCCTTTTGAAATTAGCACATCAAAGGGTTCTTCTCTTTCCGTAATCGCACCAAGGGTTAGCCCCTCGGGCAGGCTCATAGGCAAATCCTTAAGAGAATGCACCGCCAAGTCAATCTCGCCTCTTAGCAGTGCTTCCTCTATTTCCTTCACAAATAGCCCCTTTCCCCCAATTTTAGCAAGGGGTGAGTCTAAAATCTTGTCTCCCGTGGTGGTTATCAAAACCAACTCCACTTCATGTCCCTTTTCCTCCAGCTTTTCCTTTACAAAGTTTGCCTGCCATAGAGCCAATTTACTCTTTCTCGTGCCTATTCTGAGATGCATGGTTTTTAGCCCTCTTTTAGCTTATTTATAACATGTTTAAACTTTTCAAAATTCATAACTTTCCCGCTTTCTTCAATGGGTTCATTCGTAATAACAAAGGCTCCATCCGTGTCAACCTCCACTATCGCCCTTCCTTTCTTGGATGGTTTCCTCACTCGGAGGTCTCCATCTTCGTCAAGGGTTATAAAGAAGACTTTAATCTTCTTGGTTGCTTCAGAGGTTTTCAGCTTTAGATACCAGTAACCAGTTTGAGCTATTCTTTCCCTTAAGGTGGACTTGGAAGAAATGATAGCCAAAGCTTTACACGTGCTTGGGTCATATATTACCATATCCACATCTGGCAGATGCATACCAAATTCTCCATAGTCAACGACCAAACTTCTCTTTATCCAACTAAAACATTCTGTAAGGTTTTCCCTAGTTAACAGGCTACCCTTGATTATTTTCAATCCCTCTTCTTTTAGCTCTTTTTCGATTGCATTGATTACTAATTCCTCAAGAAGCTTTCCCTTGAAAGGTTTCCAACTTTGCTCTGGGTCCTTTATACCATATTTCTTAATCTCTTCCAAATATCTGTGTCTTACACTTTCCAGTAATTCAGAAATGTTGCTAATGCCTTGTTTTCTAACCTCGTTAAGTATATAGTTTCTGAGCTCACTAAAAAAAGCCTTTTTACCTTTCATAAAATCCCCATTTTATCCTTACATCTTTAGCATTTTTATATTCCTTGCTCTTTTTAACGATTATTAGGTATTTGAAACCTCTAAGGTAAAAGTTGTGCTGTATTGCTTTGCTGTGCCAAAAAGGTGTGTTTGAAGCCTGATTTCTCCTTACTACGCATACTATGTCCACAGGCTGAAAAT
Organism: Aquificaceae bacterium; assembly: GCA_025057455.1. GTDB lineage: Bacteria > Aquificota > Aquificia > Aquificales > Aquificaceae > Pampinifervens. The sequence goes on along the minus strand of JANWWY010000028.1, from coordinate 5,640 downwards.
ATTTTGTTAATCTCTCGTATATCTTTAAACCAACAGGAACAAACAAACCCTTTGCCCATTGGTCTCCAATTAACCAAGCAAGAACTTTATCATCCTTAAGCACTCTATAACACTCTTGCATCACTTTTTCAAGCTCATCGTAAAACTTTTCACTGGTTGCTGGTATGTGTCCAATGTTTAAAGGGTGGTCGTTATATCTTATATTGTCCCCGTAAGGTGAATCTATAAAAATCATGTCCACAGAGCTGTCCTTAAGAGGTAAGGCTCTTGCATCTGCTTGAATTATATCCTTGCGAGTTGGCACTATATCAAAAGCCACTACTCTTCTTTTTTCCTCCATACACACATCAACTGTAGTTCCAGAGCCTGCCATTGGGTCGCATACCAAGTCTCCTGGTTCAGTGTATCGCCAGACCAGATTGTATATTATGAATGCTGGAGTTACCCCTGGATATTTATTGTTGCCTTTCTTTGTAACACCGTAGCTTTGGTATGAAAAGTCCCAGAGAGTGGTAGAAAAAATGGGAGGTATGTATGTGTCGTCAACTATTCTTTCAGATTTAACTTTTACAAAGCTCACACCTTCAATAAAAGACTTAAGTAGCAAGGCTCCGTATTCAGTTAAAATGTCCCTCCATGAAAAGCCCAATTTCTTAAAAAGATTACTCGCATTACTTAGCTTGTGAATTTTACCTATGGGTTTTACACGCATATAGTAAGGATACTTGCCATCAAACAAGTCTATGTTATTGTCAAAAACCGGTTCGCTTGCTGGAGTAAAAGTCCCGTATAGGGTATCTGTGTCTAAGTTGTAGAGGAAAATATAATCGCCTTCTTTAACAGAAAATAGCTTGTTTGCATAGCTTTTATTTGTTGCCACAACCATTTCAGATAGCATTTTAGCTTCACTTTTCTCCGTGCAGGCGAATATAAAACCATGCTTCTTATTTTCTTTCACTGTTGAGGATGGACTTACTTGTGTTCTTTCTGTGAGTAAGTTCATAACTTTAGAATTTTATCACTCCACTACCTTTATATGTAGCTCCTTGAGCTGTTTTGGTTCTACGTAGTCTGGTGCTCCAGTGAGCGGACATATGCCCTTTTGGGTCTTGGGAAAGGCTATAACATCCCTTATGGAGTCAAGACCTCTCATTATTGCCACAAGCCGGTCAAAGCCAAAGGCAAGACCACCGTGAGGGGGAGCACCAAACCTGAGAGCTTCCAAAAGAAAGCCAAACTTTTCTTGAGCCTCTAGCTCAGAAATCTGAAGAAGTTTAAAGACCAGCTCCTGAAGCTCTTTTTTGTGAATCCTTATGGAACCTCCACCTACTTCGTAGCCGTTTATAACAAGGTCGTAGGCTCTGGCTCTTACTGACTGAATCAGCCTCTTTTTTTCTTCTAAGTCCTGCACTCGCAAGGCTTCTTGCAAAAGTAGAATGTCCTCTTCCCTTGGAGAAGTAAAAGGATGGTGGAGGGAGACAAACCTGTTCTCTTCTTCGTCCCACTCCAAGAGGGGAAAGTCCACAACCCAAAAGACGTCAAACCTTTTCGTGTCTATGAGGTTGTACTTTTTGCCTATGTGGAGCCTGAGATTACCCAGCACCTTGTAGACTACTTCCCTTTTGTCTGCGGAGAAGAAAATCACATCCCCAGATTCCGCTTTTGTGCTTTCTATAAGCGCATGGGTTTCCTCCTGGGAGAAGAACTTGACTATGGGTGAGTTTAGCTTTCCGTCTTCTACCTTTATCCAGGCAAGCCCCTTCGCACCAAGGCTCTGGACAAACTGCGTAAGCTCGTCTATTTCCTTCCGAGAGAGGTTAGAGCCTTTGAAGTTTATCCCCTTTACTACGCCACCGTTTTCCAGAGCCTGACGGAATACTTTAAACTCTGTATTTTTAAATATGCTTGAAAGGTCAATAAGCTCAAGCCCAAAACGCCTGTCTGGCTTGTCAGAGCCGTACTTTTCTAAGGCTTGTGCGTAAGAGATTCTCTCAAAGGGTGTTTTTAGCTCCACACCCAAAAGCTCCTTGAACATGGTGCTTATGAGCTTTTCGCTAAAGGACATTACGTCCTCTTCGTCCACGAAGGACATTTCAAAGTCTATCTGCGTAAACTCGGGCTGGCGGTCCGCTCTGAGGTCTTCGTCCCTAAGGCACTTGACTATCTGAAAGTATCTGTCAAAGCCTGCTACCATGAGTATTTGCTTGAAAAGCTGTGGGGACTGAGGAAGGGCATAGAACTTACCCGGATGCAACCGTGAAGGCACAAGAAAGTCCCTTGCACCCTCTGGCGTGGACTTGGTCAGAAAGGGTGTCTCCACCTCTACAAAGCCCTCCTCCCCAAAAACCCTTCTTGCCACCTGATAAGCTTTGTGGCGAAAGAGGAGGTTTTCTCTCATGCTTTCTCTTCTGAGGTCAAGGTAGCGATATCTAAGTTTAGTTTCTTCTGAAAGGTGCGTCTCCTCGTCCACAGGGAAGGGTAAGGTTTCAGAGGTGTTTAAAACCTCCAGCTCTTTTATGACCACTTCGTAGTTGCCCGTTTTTAGCTTTGGGTTTTCCGTGCCGGGGGGTCTTCTCCTGACAGTTCCTCTTAGTGCTATTACGTACTCAGACCTAAGGCTGTCCGCAAGCTCAAAGACCTCTGGGTTTGTCTTTTCTTCCACTACGCACTGGACTATGCCTTCTCTGTCCCTGAGGTCTATGAAAATAACACCGCCGTGATTTCTTATTCTGTGAACCCAGCCGTTGAGAACCAACTCTTTGCCAAGGTCTTCTTCACATACATGTCCGCAGTACTTTGTCCTTTTTAGCATGGTGGAATATTTTACCAGCTTACAAAGGCGGTTCCATCTCGTAGTGTTTGTATACTTTCTCCCACCAGTATGAAACTCTTAGGAGAGTCCCCTCGTCAAAGGCTTTTCCTATGAGCTGGCCACCTACGGGAAGTCCTTTCCACGTGCCTATAGGTATTGATATGCCGGGCAGTCCTGCAAGGTTTACGCTAACGGTAAATACGTCTGACAGATACATAGATATGGGGTCTGAAGTCTTCTCGCCAAACTTAAAGGCAGTGGTAGGCGTGGTAGGTGTGGCTATAAGGTCAACCTTTTCAAAAGCCTTTTCAAAATCTTGAGCTATGAGCCTGCGCACCTTCATAGCCTTGAGGTAATAGGCATCGTAGTATCCCGCAGAGAGAGCAAAGGTGCCAAGAAGTATACGCCTTTTAACTTCAGGTCCAAACCCCTCGTCTCTCGTCTTTGAATACATATCAAAAAGGTCGGTGTATTCTTTTGCTCTGTAGCCAAACCTCACGCCGTCATAACGGGCAAGGTTGGAAGAGGCTTCCGAGGGGGCTATGATGTAGTAGCAAGGAATGGAATACTTTACATGAGGGAGGGAAACCTCAACCACTTCACAGCCTTCCTTTTGTAGCTCTTTTAGAAAGTTTTCAAAGGAGGTTTTAACTCCTTCCTCCAGACCTTCCATAAACTCCTTTACGTAGCCTACCCTAAGACCTCTTATGTCCTTTCCAAGCTCTTGCGTAAACTTTGGTACTAGCTCTTTACTGCTGGTAGAGTCCCTTGGGTCATGCCCGCTTATAACTTCCATGATAAGGGCTACGTCCTCCGTAGTCCTTCCAAAAGGTCCAATTTGGTCTAAAGAAGAGGCAAAGGCTACAAGCCCGTAGCGTGAAACCCTACCATACGTAGGCTTGAGACCTATAACTCCACAAAAGCTGGCAGGTTGACGAATAGAACCGCCCGTGTCCGAACCAAGAGAGAGGGGTGCAGACCTTACCGCAACCGCTACCGCAGAACCACCAGAGGAGCCACCCGGTACCCTTTCTAAGTCCCAAGGGTTTTTTGTCGGGAAAAAGGCGGAGTACTCCGTAGAAGAGCCCATGGCAAACTCGTCCATGTTGGTCTTTCCTACTATAATGGCTCCCGCTCTTTTTAGCCTTTCTATGACGGTGGCATCGTAAGGGGACACGTAGCCTTGAAGTATTTCTGAAGCGCAGGTGGTAGGAAAGCCAAGCACGTTTATGTTATCCTTTACGGCAACAGGCACGCCCGCAAGGGGCATGTCTTCAGAGACTTTGAAATCCTTAGCTTCTTCAAGGGCTTTTTCGTAAAGGGGCGTGATGTATGCCCTTACCTTTTCCTCCGTCTGAACAAACCTTTCGTAGAAACTTTGGATGACTTCCTGAGGCTTTACTTCCCCTTTCTTTACGAGCTTTGATATGTGCACCGTAGAACTTTTCCAGAGCATGGAGTATAGTTTAACACATGCAAGTTTTTGACCTGTATGCAGAGAAGTATGACCGCTGGTACAACGAGCCTTTGGGAAGGTCCATCTTTGAGGCTGAAGTTGACTGTCTTAAAAGTTTGGAGCCACCTTCTGGAAGGCTGTTAGAGGTTGGTGTGGGTAGCGGACGTTTTGCCAAAGCCCTAGGCATAAGCTACGGAGTTGACATTTCAAGAAAGCTCCTTAGGATAGCGATGGGCAGGGGTGTAAAGGGCGTTGTTGCCAAGGCAGAGAGCCTGCCCTTTAAGGATGGAGTTTTTGATGGGGTCTTTATGCTGGCTTCCCTCTGCTTTTTCCAATACCCTATAGATGCTCTTTTGGAGGCAAGGCGTGTCCTTAAAAAAGATGGCTATCTTGTGCTTGGGCTTTTGCTAAAGGGTAGCCCTTGGGCGGAGTTTTATATGCAAAAAGCCAAAGAGGGGCATCCCATCTATAGGCTTGCAAGCTTTTACTCCTTTGAAGAGACAAAAGCTATGCTGGAGCTGGCAGGCTTTGAAATTGGGGAAGTTTTTACCACGCTCTTAGAAAAGCCAAGGGAAAAAGGACCTATTGAAAACAAGAGGACAATAAAAGGCTTTTACAAGGATGGGGGGTTTCACTGCATCAAGGCTAAGCCTTTATAATATTTGTATGGTCTTGGAAAAGCTCCTTGGAGATTTCTCGGTGGACGCATGGAAGGACTTCCTTTCCAAAAAGTTTCCTGACCACTTTGAATGGCGTAAAGAGATATGGGGGGGCTACGAGGACGACAGGTTTGAGCTTTTTGAAAAGCTGGGTGAGGGAAAGCTTGAAGATACGAATGTAGTCTTCTTCTGCATAAAAACCTCAGGAGAGCTCCAAGAGAGAAGCTCAAAAAAGGCTCAGTTTGAAAAGGCAAGAGCTCTAATAAAAGACAGCATGGCGGATGCGGGGCTTTTTACCTTCTACGACCAGAATGGAAACCTTAGAGTATCCCTCGTCTTCAGAAGCTATACCTCTGGAAAGGAAAACTTTAGCTACTACAGGCGATACACCTACTACATACAGAAAGGAAAACCCTACAGAACCTTTCTCAAAGCCTTTGAGGGCAGATTTGAAAAATTTTCGGAGCTCCTCTCTGCTTTCTCTCTCCAACCTCTCACCAAAGAATTTTTCACAGAAATACAAAACTGGTATGCGTGGGCGCAGAAGCACGCATGGTTTCCTGATAATAAGCCTGAGGAGAACCTTATCAGGCTCATAACAAGGCTTATATTTGTGTGGTTTCTTAAGGAAAAGAAACTTATTCCAGAGGAGATTTTTCAAGAAGAGTTTCTCAAAGGTGTGGTAAAGGACTTTGGAAGGTCTGACAACTACT
>JANWWY010000027.1 GCA_025057455.1 Aquificaceae bacterium | reverse complement strand
GAACATACAGAGCCCACCACAGATAGAGTCTTTCTCCTGTCTGGTAGTTTTTACGACGTAAACTATAACTTGCAAGAGAGCTACTACGAGGTCAGAACTGTAAGGAGCTGTGTGGACAACTACTACCAGAGGCTCACAGGAAATATCTGGAAAAAGAGACTACCCTACATAACCGCAGGCGCTCAGCTAAAGGTAAAAGAGAAAAGGCGCTTTTACGGGGGTTTAAAGGTAGCCCTCAAAGAAGGGAGCAAGGAGGTCTATCAGTATGGATACGGCTTTCCGCTCTTTGCGAGAGGTTAAAGTGGCAACTATAAGAGTCCTGAGTCCGGTTCATGTGGGAGACGGAGAGAAGTTAACCAGCCTTGACTACATCTACGAAGGTAATAGGCTTTGTGTATACACCTTTCAAAGTCTTCTAAAGGCTATAGAAAAAAGTCCAAAAAAGAACGACCTTTACAAACTGTTGAAAGTAGAAGTCCTCCGAGAAAACGCAAGTTTAAAGAGCGTATGCGAAAACCTCCAGCTCAAACCAGAACCTCTCTACAGCCTTGAAGTTAGAGGACAGCTAAGAACTTCTCAAGTGGAGACCTTTATAAAAAACCTCCATGGTCCATATCTGCCCGGTAGTGAGATAAAGGGTGCTTTGAGGCTACTTTTTCTCTGCGGTGTTTTAGACAAAGAAAGTGACCTCTTGGAGGAATTCATCAAAGAAGCAAAAGCAAAGATTCAGGAAATTGGAAAACTAAGCAATGACAAAGAAAAACACAAACTCTTTTTGAAACTCCAAGACTGGCTCGAAAGCAAGGTCTTTTATCCAGAAGGCATAGACAGAAAGCGGGATTTACAAGGTCAAGCTCAGAACTACGACCTTTTCAGATGCCTTGAGGTCTCTGACAGTCAGCCTATAGGCTACGAAAACCTTGTGGTAGAGTGCCCTCAGATGGTAGGCTCTGATGAGCCCCTCAATCCTTGTGAAGCTCTCAAAGAGGGGACAGAGGTGAAAGTGACCATTAGCATAAACACTTCTCTCCTCCAAGAGTTAGAAAAACTCAGCAAAGCCTTTAAAATTCCTTACAGGTATGCCAAATACATGAAACTTGAACACTTCAAGGAATTCTCCAAAGCCTTTAACTCCAAGCTAATAGACATGGAGGCGGAATTTTTCAAGAGAAAGGGAAGGCAAGATATAGCTAAACATCTTGAGAGCATAAAGGCTCAGGTAGACAAAGGTATTCTACTAAGACTGGGTAAACACGAGGGATATCTTAGCACCACCATAATGGCTATAATCAAGAAGAGGAATAAAGAGCTCTTTGATAAGATTTTTATGGAAAGCCAGCCTACGCCAAGACAAGAAACTAACAAAACCCGTCGCATAAACTCTCAAGGTAAAACCTTTGGTTGGGTTTTGTTGGAGGTTTGATTTTTTCACCAGATAAATTAAACACGCAGCGCGCACAAGAAGACAAGTCTAGTAAAATGTTCCAAAATGAGGGAGGCGTCTAAGAGATTAAAAACTTACGAAACTGCAATAGCTTTGGCGACGGTAAACATTCCCATAGCTCACCCAGAAGACACTGTGGAAGAAACCATAGATAGGATACTGGGAAGAAAATACGCATCCGCTTCTCACATAGTGGTTCTTGGTGCCAACAATAAGTTTATGGGCATAGTAACCGCCGAAGACCTATTTAGTGCAAGTCCAGAGGACAAAATAGCAGACATAATGGACAGTGACCCTCCAAGGGTAGGACCAGAAACGGACAGAGAGGAAGCCGTAGCGCTTGCCTTGGAGAGAGGAGAGTATGCGGTGGCCGTAGTCGACCACTACGGATACTTTCTTGGTCTTATACCTCCAGTAAACCTCCTAAAGACTATGCTTGAAGAGCATCAGGAAGACATATCCATCATGGCTGGTCTTCTTGAACCTGAAAATAGAACAACCTTCTACAGCAGGGCACCTCTTATAAGGAGAGTTCTCTACAGACTTCCCTGGCTTGTACTTGGTCTTGGTGGGGGTATGGTAGCGGCTGGTGTCGTGACAGCCTTTGAGAGAGAACTGGAGAGGAATGTGTCCATTGCCTTTTTTATACCAACGGTGGTATACCTTGCGGACGCAGTAGGAACGCAGACGGAAGCCATAGTGGTAAGGTCTTTGGCTATAGGAGAAGTGGTCAGGGTGGACAAAGAGACCCTTACCGCCTCCGCCATCGGACTGAGTCTTTTTCTCTTTAGTCTTTTTGTTATAGCCCTTTTCTGGAAGGACATAGGTATAGCCCTTGTGGTCTCGCTTGCTATATTACTTGCTTCCTCCGTGGCTGGGTTGATTGCCTCAGTTCTTCCCAAGTTTCTTGACCGCATAGGTGTTGACCCTGCCTACGGGAGTGGTCCCCTTGCCACAGTTATACAGGATGTTATATCTGTTGCTCTATACCTTTTGGTGTGTTCCCTTCTCCTTTAACATATATACCTCCAAATCTCAGAGTAAGAGCTTTCGTAAAGTTAACTCTTAATGGTCTGGCTTATTAGGTCGGTAGGTGCCCTTTCCTCTCTTTGCGTTGCCCTACTGCTGAGGACTTGAGAAGAGCTGAAGATGTGTTGTGCTTTTAAGGTAAAATATTAAGTGATGTATCAAGAGAGAATCTTCACGCCGGGTCCAGTGGAGCTTCCCGAAAGAGTTAGGTCTGTGCTTGGAAAGCAGATAATCCACCATCGCACGGAGGAGTTTAGAAGAGCCTTCCTCGAGGTGAGAGAGCTTTTCAAAAGGCTTCTGGATGAACCATCTGACAACTTTGTTTTCTTTGCCTCTTCTGGCACTGGTGCTATGGAATCTGCGGTGCTTAACTTTTTCAGAGAAGGGGACAGCGTTCTTGTTATAAACGGTGGAAAGTTTGGTGAGCGGTGGCTGAAATTATCTCAACACTGGGGTCTAAAGCCTGTAGAGTATAAGGTAGAATGGGGAGAGAGTGCGGACCCTGATAGGGTAAAGTCCCTTTTAAAAGAAAACCCCAGTTGCAAGGGAGTTCTTTTCCAAATATCCGAGACCTCCACTGGAGCATACCATCCCGCAAGGGAAATAGGTGCAACATGCAGGGAGTTTGATGTGCTCTGTGTAGCGGATGCCATAACCGCTTTAGGTGTTTACAACATAAAGCCCTCAAGCTGGGGCATAGACGTTTTGATAGGCGGTTCTCAGAAGGGATTTTTGCTGCCACCCGGTCTTTCTACTCTTTGGTTTTCAGAAAGAGCGGAGAAGAGCTTGGTTGAAAGAGCCTTCTACTTTAGCATAAAGAAAGAACTTTCTAAGCAAAAGGACGGTCAAACTGCTTGGACTCCTGCCATAAGCCTAATACTTGCAATGAAGGAATCTTTAGAAATGCTTTTAGAAGAGGGCATGGAAAAGGTGGAAAAAAGACATAGAGCAGTCTCAGAAGGGACTTTGCAGGCTTTGGAGGTTTTGGGACTGCAAAGATTTGCGGAAAAGCCATCCATATCGGTAAGTGCCGTAAGCTCCGAAAGAGCGGAGGACATAAGAAGAGAGCTCTTAAAACTCCGTATAAGAGTAGCAGGGGGTCAGGACCAGCTAAAGGGTAAGATATTCCGCATATCCCATATGGGTGTGAACCCAAAGGATGGTCTCATGGTTATAGGTATGATAGAGGTAGTTCTAAAGAGACTCGGCTTTGAAGTAAACCTTGGCGAAGGTGTAAAAGCTTACAGTCAAAAGCTTATGGAAAAGGGCATATGGTAAAGCTATACTTGATTAGACACGCAGAGAGCGAGTGGAACCCCATAGGTAGATACCAAGGACTTTTAGACCCAGACCTTTCAGAGAGAGGAAAAGAGCAAGCCAGAAGGTTGGGAGAGTACTTCAAAGACATAGATATACATGCCATATACTCCTCACCCCTAAAAAGAACCATGAACACCGCTTTAGAGATTGCCAGGCATAAGGGGCTTGAGGTCGTGCCAGAAAAAAGAGTTATAGAAATAGACCATGGGGTTTGGTCTGGGCTTTTGGTGGATGAGGTTAAAAAGCTCTACGCTGAGCAATTCCGCCAGTGGCTGGAAGAACCTCATAATGTCAGGTTTGAAAAGGGTGAGAGTCTTGAGGAGGTTTACAACAGAGTTAGGGAGTTCTTAGAATACGTAAAGGAAAAGCACTGGGGGCAGGCTGTAGCAGTCGTTTCCCATACGGTGCCTATGAGGGCCATGTACTGTGCCCTTTTGAAGGTAGACCTTTCAAAGTTTTGGTCCTTTGGCTGTGATAATGCCAGCTACTCGTTGGTGCATATGGAAAGAGATAGGAATGTTATAATGAGGTTAAACATAACTTGTTACCTGGGAGACTTGTATGTGGAAGCCCATAAGGCTCTTTAGTTTTTTGGTGGTTTTAGCCTTTGCTTTTTCTCAGCAAATAACAAGAGAGTTTGACATAAACGTGGAGCTTACGGGGAAGATTCATGAGGAAAAACCTCGCCTCAGCCCTCCAAGCACTTTGTCTCAACCTCGGGCGAGGGAGCTTAACTTGTCTTCTTCCGTGCTTGAGCCTCCCAAAACCATGGAATTTGTCCAGGTAAAGCCCATAGAGAAGGAAGGCGGAGTTAGCTGTGGAGAACCAAAGGATGCCCTTTCCTACAGACTTGGTGTGGATTACTACCTAAAAGGACGCTACGAGCTTGCTGAGCAGGAGCTTCAAAAGGTGGCAACAACGCCCAACTCACCCTTCAAACCTATGGCAGAGTATGTACTGGGTATCATCGCACATTCAAAGGGGGAGAGAGAAAAGGCTAAGAACCTTTTCAGAGAATCTTGTAGGTTCTCTCACATGTATCAAAAAGCATCATGCGAGGTCTACTACGCCCTTCACTTTATGTTAAGAGGTTCAGTGCCAGAAAACCAGGATGGTCTTTGGAAGGCTGTAAAGGACATAAAGGAAGGAAGGGAAGGTATCCCTGCGTGTGAAGGTGTAGTCTTCTCCCGCTACTGTGCGTACGTACGGGATTTTTCTCAAGGAAAAGAAAATCCCGATTACAGGGATAGCACGCTTTTAAGGTCTGGAATACTATTTTACCTCAAAGGAGACCTTCAAAGGGCTAAACAAGTCTTTACGCAGTATTCTCAGCCAGGCAGAACTTACAGGGATGTGGCACTATATTATCTTTCCCTCATAGACTACAAAGAGGGAAGGGGAGAACAAGCCCTCAGAAATGCCAGCATACTGGAGACCATAAATCCATCCCTTGCCAGTGAACTTTATGCTTACATATCGGAAAGGGACGTGTATCTGTCCAGGCTCGCCTATACGCTCACAAAGGACAGACGTTTCTTAGAAAGGGCTGGTATTCTCTCTTACAACTCTGGGGACTATGCACTTGCCCTTAGGAATTTTCTGGAAGCTGGAAATTTGAGGTATGCGGTTTACTCAGCTATCAAGATGGGCAACTACAAAAAAGTAGTTGAGCTTCTCAGGGATAAAAGGGAAAAGGACAAGGAGGATTACCTTTGGCTTCTTGAATCTCTGTATTGGTCTGGGGAGGATATGTCTAAGGCTTTATCTGAAACAGCAAGGCTTTACCCTGACCTTCACAGGGAATATAATGGATGGGACCGATTTAGAAAGGGTGATTGGCTTGGTGCCCTTGGCTTCTTTGAAGACCCATACCATAAAGCCTTGGCTCTTTACAATCTAAAAAGATACAAAGAGGTTATAAGCTTGCTCCAGGGTAGAAACGATTTAAGTTCAAATCTCTTAAAAGCAAGGTCCGCTCTTATGATGGGAGAGCCGAGCCTTGCCAGAGGTTTCCTAACGGAAAGGTCCGCAGAAGAGTTATACCTTCTTGGACTTTCTTACTTTTTAGAGGGTAACTACGCAAGAGCTGCTACCTTCTTTGAAAGGGTTCCAAGCGATAGCCCCCTGAAAGCTAAGGCAATTCTAAGGTCTGGAGACAGCTACTACAATGCTGGGGACATAAACAGGGCAAAGGAAAAATACTACGAGGTTCTCAGAAGGTTTCCAGACAGGGATGAGGCTAAGCAAGCTACCGCTACCCTTTTAGACTTTGGTGGAAAGGCTCTAAGCGAGGAAGAGCTGGAGAAACTTCTGAAGGATTACATAGCAAAAGAGCCAAACCCCCTACCAGATGCCCTCTATCAGTACGCAGACCTTCAGATAAAAAAGGGCAACAAAGGGGAGGCGGAGAGGACACTTTTAAGGCTTATGGACACGCCCCTTAAGTTCAAAGCCATACTTAAGCTGGCACAGATAGAGGAAGACAAGTCAAAGAAGATGGTAATGCTTTACAAAGTATACAAGGAAGCGGAGCTGGAAGAAGACAGAAGAAAAGCAAGGGATGAACTAGTTCAGATATACACTTCTCTGGGTGATACTAAAAGTGTTGCAGGACTTCTCGCAGAAGGTAGCAACCAAGATAAGGTTAAAGCTATAAGTCTTTTTATGAGCTCTGGCGATAAGAGGTCCGCACTGTCCTTGGCTAATCAGCTTATAAACTCAGGCTACAGAGACCAAGAGTTTGAAAGGCAATTGATTGACCTATACAGACAAACTGGCGACCCTTTGCTATTAGACTATCTTTCTAAAAGTCCTGACAGAAGTCTTAGAGGACAAGCCATTTACTTGCAGGGGCTTGAGCTTTTAAGAAAAGGGGATAGAAAGAAGGCTCTGGAGCGGATGGTAGAAATATCGCTTAACTACAGGGGTGAGCCCTACTACAACGCAGCGGTCATAGAGGGTGCCAAAATACTCTTGCAGTTGGGGGCGAGGAGGGATGCAAGCTGTATGCTGGACAGGTTTGATTACAATATTGCTAATCAAGAAGAGATAAAGGCTCAGGGTAAATTAAGGCAAGGACTACAAAAGTGCGAGGTAAGGTGATATGGACGGGTTTTTAGAACTTCTACAAAAGGGTGGTCTTGCCATGTACCCTCTTCTGTTTCTCTCTTTGCTTTCTTGGGCCGTCATAGTGGAGAGGGCTATAAACCTGTTTTCCTCCAACTACAGGAGTAAAACACTCAAGGACCTAAAGCCTCTTCTTGCAAGCGGTGACATAGAGGGTGCTATAAAACTCCTCTCTACAGACAGGTCCTACATGGCAGGCGTGCTTACACAGATACTTCAGAGCTACAGAAAGGGAGACGGTAAGAAGGAGGAAATGGTAAGGATTATAGACCTTGAACTTTCCTTGCTGGTTCCCAAGCTTGAAAGGAATTTACCCCTTTTGTCTACTGTAGCGAGCGTTGCCCCTCTCGTAGGACTCTTTGGAACAATAACCGGTCTTATAAAGGTCTTCTCAGCCTTTGCGGTAGCGAACCCAGAACAGGCTATGATGCTTCTTTCCAAAGGCATAAGCGAGGCACTCGTGGCAGCCGCTACGGGACTGGCTGTAGCCATACCAGCTCTTGTAGCTTACTGGCTTTTTAGAATATGGGCAAACCAAATATTAAACAGACTGGAAGAAGAAGCCTTTGAAGCTATAAGGGTGTTACAATGAGAAGAAGAAGGCTTAGCTACGATGAGAGGGCTTACATAGATGTGGTTCCTCTCGTGGATACACTTTTGGCTGTTTTTCTATTTCTTGCTGTGCTTGCCTTTCAATCGCCCATAACCTTTTTGGCTGTTAAGCTACCCTTTGCAAAGGAAGGTGAAAAGATAGCTCTGGAAGTTGTAAGGATTCAGGTGTTAAGAGACGGAAGGTATCAGATGCAGGGTAAAGATGTAAACCTTGAAGAAATACAGAAGGTGTTGGAAGAGAAAAAGCCTCAAACCCTTGTGGTGGAAGCTGACGAGTATGCACCCCACAAGTTTGTGGTTGCCCTCATGGATACCGCAAAGGAAAAAGGTATAGAGAATGTGCTCATAGGCGTAAGAAGTAAAAGATGACCCTCTCTGTAATAAAGTTCCTGGTGCTCTTATTCTTACCTCCTATGCTTTTTATCCTTCTTTTCCTTTTGGTTGCCTTTCTGTCAAAAAGTAGGCTTGCGAGCCTTTTGTCCTTCTGTGGTGCCTTCGGCCTTTACATGCTTTCCGTGGAGCCTGTTAAAGACTTTCTTTATAAACCTCTGGAAAATGCCCATCCTGTCCCGCAAAAGCTCCATGCGGATGTTATAGTGGTTCTGGGGGGTGGCTCATACAACACAGGCGTCTTAAAAGAAGACTCTATGAAAAGGCTTCTCACAGGTTTTATACTTCACAGGAGGTACAACCTTCCACTTATACTCTCGGGGGGTGCAAGCCCTGGCAACCTTCCAGAGGCTGAAGTCATGAAACAAGTCCTTCAGGAGCTTGGTGTGGACAAGGAGAGTATAATCACCGACGTGCGTAGCAGGAATACCCAAGAAAACGCCCTCTATGTAAGAGAAATATGCAAAAAGAAAGGTTTTAAAAGAATTGCCCTCGTAACATCTGCTTACCATATGCCCAGGGCTGTAGAAACCTTTAGTAGGGTTGGCTTGGATGTTGTTCCCTATCCTACGGACTTTAAGCAAGACAAAAGATATAACCTTTACAGCCTTGTTCCACGCACAGGCGTGCTAAACGACAGCTATAAGGCACTAAAAGAACACTTAGGTAGCCTGGCTTACAGCGTGCTTTATTAAACCCTCTTTGCGGAGTTGTTCCCTTATCGCCTCCAAAAGTATGTTGAGGGTAATGTTATAATTCTTAGCCATTATTTTACAACCCGAGGCATACTTGTGTCCGCCTCCGCCCAAAGATTCCGCTATCTTTGCCACATCCACCCTGCCCTTTGACCTTAGAGACACCTTCCAGAGCCCTTCTTCAGGCTTTTCTATTATGGCATAGGCCACTTCCACACCCTCTATGGACCGTGGATAGTTTACAAGTCCCTCACTGTCCGCATAGCTACATCCTGTTTCCCTGAAAAATCTATCAAAGATGGTTATACCCGCCACAAGCCCATCCTCATGGATTGTAAGCGTATCAAGAACTTTTGATATAAGTTTCATCTTATTCAGACTCTCTCTTTCTGAAAAGTTCACATAAGTCCAGTGAGGCTTTGCACCCAGCTCTACCAGCTCCTTCGCAATTTCAAAGGTTTGCGCAGTAGTGTTGGAATACTTGAAAAATCCAGTGTCCGTTGCTAAGCCTGCGTATAGGTTCTCCGCTATGTCTTCATCTATGGCAGACTTGTCCCACGCACACAGTAGCCTGTATATGAGCGTAGTGGTAGAGGGTGCATCTGGGTCTATATAGTCATACTCACCGTAAAACTCACCTCCTATGTGATGGTCTATCCTTGCCTTTTTAAAAGCTTTCACTTCTGCGTTTACCCTGTAGAAACCGCTGGCATCTACCACTATGGCTAAGCTAAAAACATCCTTTACAGGAAGCCTAATCACATCCTGCGAACCTGGCAGAAAGTCCAAAAAGTGGGGCACTTTATCCTTACATCCTACCGCTACCTGTTTTCCCTTCTTTTTTAAAAATAAATACAATGCAAGAGCACTGCCGAGCGTATCCGCATCGGGGTTTTCGTGGCTTGCTATTAAAATAGGACCCTTTTCCTCCCTAAGGAGCTCTATAAAGGGGATGCTATGTTCCACCATATTTTACCTCCAAAGGTTTAAAATTTATACCTTTTGGAGTACCTGTGCGCATCTTTTACAAACCTCACCCTCAAATTCATCCGCCCTGTAATATAGCCAACACCTTGGACATTTTTTCCCTTCAAACTTAGAGACACCTACCTTTAAACCCTTAAGTTCTTCACTTCTGTAAGCACCCCCCTCTTGAAGGCTTACACTGCTCACGGTAAAAAAGTATTTGAGATAGTCCTGGTACTTTTCAAGCCTTTCCAACCCTTCTCCCCAAATATAGACCATTGCCTCATAGGGGTGGTTTACCATCTTTTCCCTTCTAGCCATCTCTATGACCTTCATAACTTCCTCTCTTACGTTTATGAGAAATTGGTAATCTTCAAGAAGTTGGTAGTCTGTTAGCCTTTCCTCCGGCTGTGGTATGCTGTGCATAAACACGCTCTCTGGAAGCTCTGGGTTTATTCTTCTTAGATGCTCCCATGCTTCTTCCGCGGTAAAGCTTAAAAAGGGTGCTACTGAGGTAATAACGGCTTCCGCAAGCCTGTAAAGGGTCGTCTGTGCAGACCTTCTTTCCCAACTTTCGGATGCATACACGTACAGCCTATCTTTAAGAACATCTAAATATAGACTTGAAAGCTCTACAGAACAGAAGTTTCTTACAAGATGGTAAACCCTGTGAAAGGTGTAATTTTGATAGTGTTTGTGAATGTCCCTTAGCACCTTTTGAAGATAAGAGGTCATCCAACGGTCAAAGTGGTGAAGTTCCTCATAGGACAAGGCTTTGGAAAGCTCAAAGTCGTAAAGATTTCCCAGCAAGAATCTGATGGTGTTTCTTATTTTCTTGTAGTCCTCCACGAGCCTCTGGATTATGCCCTTTCCAAGCCTCATGTCCTCCGTATAGTCCTCTGAAACCACCCACAGCCTCAGTATATCCGCACCAAATTGCTTTATTATTTCTTGTGGCGATACCACGTTGCCCAAGGATTTGGACATTTTCCTTCCCTGCTCGTCCACAGTAAAACCATGGGTTAACACAGCCTTGTATGGTGTCTCCCCGTAGCTCCCCACGGACTCAAGGAGAGAAGCTTGAAACCATCCTCTGTGTTGGTCAGAACCTTCTAAGTATAGGTCCGCTTTGTGTATGCCTCTTCTTCTAAGCACGAAGGCATGAGAGGAACCAGAATCAAACCACACATCCAGTATGTCCTCTTCCTTCGTAAAATTCTTAGACCCGCATTTGGGGCATCTGTACCCTTCTGGAAGGAGCTCCTTTGCGGGCTTTATAAACCAAAGGTCTGCACCTTCTTCAGAAGACTCTATTGCCTGAGCAATTCTTTCAAAAACCTCTTCCTCAGCCACCACATGACCACAGTCTTCGCAGTAGAAGATGGTTATGGGAACACCCCAGTATCTCTGTCTTGATATGCACCAGTCTGGTCTGTTTTCCACCATTGAGCTTATTCTGTTTTTGCCCTGAGGTGGTATCCAGCTTACCTTCTCTATCTCCTCAAGGGACTTTTCTCTTAGAGTTTTGCGGTCAACGGATATATCCATGCCAATAAACCACTGAGGTGTAGCCCTGAATATGACGGGGTTTTTACACCTCCAGCAGTGTGGGTAAGAGTGCTTAATCTTTCCTTCCCAGAGAAGTAGACCTCTTGACCTAAGGTCTTCAATTATAGTAGGATTTGCTTCAAAGACCCTCTTACCTCTTAAAAACTCCGGTGCCTCTTGGTTGAACCTTCCCTCGTCGTCCACCGGCGCAAAGGCGGGAAGACCAAACCTTTGACCAACTGCGTAATCTTCTCTACCATGACCAGGTGCCATATGCACCAAACCCGTACCTGTGGAAAGCTCCACAAACTCGGAAGGGTAAACCTTGTTAATCCTATCTCCGTATGGGGCAATGTACTCAACATTTAGTAGCTCAGAACCCTTTACTTGCTTTATCACCTGTCCCTCAAGACCGAGGGTGGACTTTAAGTCCTCAAGCCTTTCCTTTGCCAGTATAAGTGTTCCTTGCTCTGTCTTAAAGAAAACGTAGTCAAAGGACTCTCCAACCATCACGCCCAAGTTGGCGGGCAGGGTCCAAGGCGTGGTAGTCCATATGAGAAGAAATGTGTCCTTTTGACCTTTTAGGGGAAACTTCACGTATATGCTCGGGTCTTCTTTTTCGTAGTATTCTACCTCCGCCTCTGCCTCTGCAGTTTTGTCGTGCATGCACCAGTAAACTGGCTTTTTGCTCCTTATGACCAAGCCCCTGCTGAATACCCTTCCAAGCTCTCTTACCTCTTGTGCTTGGTAGGCTGGGTCCATGGTAAGGTAGGGATTTTCCCAGTCAGCAATAACACCAAGGCGCACAAACTCTTCCTTTTGAACCTCTACAAACTTGCTTGCGTATTCTTTGCAAAGCCTTCTAAACTGAACCTTGCCCAGCTCCTCCTTTGACTTTTTTTTGTCCTTTAGCTCCTTTTCTACCTGCTGTTCTATAGGAAGACCGTGACAGTCCCAACCGGGAACAAAGTCAACATCGTATCCAGTTAAAAGCCTGTACTTTACTATGATGTCCTTTAAAACCTTGTTAAGGGCGTGGCCTATGTGTATGTGTCCGTTGGCATAGGGTGGACCATCGTGAAGCACGAACAGAGGCTTGCCCTTGTTCCTCTCTTTAAGCCTTTTGTAGAGCCCTTGCCACTTTTGAAGTATTTGAAGCTCCCTTTCCGTTAGGTTTGCCTTCATAGGAAAGTCAGTCTTTGGAAGGTTCAGAGTTTCCGCATAATTTCGCATGCTTATATTATAATGGTGTTATCCTGTCCACCTTCAGGTAATCCCTCAGGACTTCTGGCACTATAATAGAGCCGTCTTCCTGCTGGTAGTTTTCCAAGATTGCCGCCAGGGTTCTGCCCACCGCAAGCCCAGAGCCGTTCAAGGTATGCACAAAGCGTAGTCTTCCCTCCGCATCTCTGTATCTCGTGTTCATCCTCCTTGCCTGAAAGTCCTCGCAGTTGGAACAGGAGGATATCTCCCTGTATGTTTGCTGAGAGGGAAGCCAAACTTCTATGTCGTAGGTTTTTGCAGAGGAAAAACCCATGTCACCCGTGCATAAAAGAACAACCCTGTAGGGCAGTCCAAGGAGCCTTAGCACATCTTCCGCATCCGATGTGAGCTTCTCAAGCTCTTCGTACGAATTTTCCGGCTTAACTATTTTAACCAGCTCTACTTTGTTGAACTGGTGTTGTCTGATTATGCCCCTCACATCCCTTCCGTAGGAGCCAGCTTCTCTACGATAACAAGGCGTGTAAGAGACCATATAGAGGGGTAGGTCATCCTCGGATAGCACCTCGTCCCTAAAAAGGTTTGTAAGGGGGACTTCTGCGGTTGGTATGAGGTAAAGGTCATCTCTCTCGCATCTGTAGAGTTCTTCCTCAAACTTGGGGAGCTGTCCTGTGCCTACGAGGATTTCTGGCCTTACGAGGTGAGGTGGTAAAACTTCCCTGTATCCCTTTCTTGAGTGAAGGTCAAGCATAAAGTTTATGAGAGCTCTTTCCAGCTTTGCACCCCAATCTTTTAGCACAACAAAGCGACTGCCTGAAAGCTTGCTTGCCCTTTCAAAATCAAAGATGCCAAGCCTTTCACCAATGTCCCAGTGAGGTCTTGGCTCAAAGGTAAATTCTCTTGGTCTTCCCCACCTTCTTACCTCTACATTCTTGGTTTCATCCTCACCCAAAGGCACGCTGTCGTGGGGCAAGTTGGGAATGCTTAGCATGGCATCTTTCAACTGAGCTTCTACCAAAGAAACCTTTTTTTCGTAAGACTCTATATTCTCCTTTATACTTCTTACCTCTTCTTCTAAGGCTGTGGTGTCTTCACCCTTCTTTTTCAGCAGACCTATCTCCTTGCTCTTGGCATTCCTCTCAGCTCTGAGACCTTCAAGCTCTCTAAGGAGAGACCTTCTATGGGCATCAAGCTCAAGCACTACATCCACAAGCTCCTGAAGACGGACATCTCTGGAAGCAAGCTTCTTCCTTACCAGCTCAGGATTTCTGCGTATAAGTTCAATGTCAAGCATGTTGAGATATTTTAACCTCTTTGACCAAAAGCTTACTCTATTTACATTCCGTTAGAGGATAACTAAAAGGTGGGAGTTCCACTTCACCGAAGGGAGTTCTTACTGGATTTTGCAAAAGCTTCTGTATGACTTTAAGCTTGTCCTCTAAGCTCTCGGAAGGCATCCCATATACTTTAGCTATGTCTTCAAGCTCTGGTGCTTTTCCTACTTTCTTTGCTATTTCCCTGGCTATAATGTATACCTTCTGGTCTATCTCTGGGTATATATCCTTTATGTAAGTAACCACATCGTAGGAATAGACCACCACTCTATGAACTCTTGCCATTATTTGAACCATCTGTTCTACAGTGGTCTGTTCGTAAAGGCTTATCTGCCCATCAGTCAAAATGCCTGCCAGAAGTTTGCCCCCTTGCTCTTGGGCGTGATACACGCAGTACACTTCCGGTACCTCTTCCCAGCCGTGTTCCATAGACAAGGTTAAAAAAGCTCCCATCGCCTCTTCCCTGCTTTGAAACACACCCAAAAGATTATCAAAGTCCCTATCCTCTATGGTGGCTATTAGTAGATAACAACCATTTATAACTTGGCTTTCAAAGTGCGGTGAAAGCTCCTGCCAGCTGGCAAAGGGTTCAAGCCCTTTAGGGTCTTGAGGCAAACTTCTGAAAAGCTTTTGAACTTTCATTTTATCCTCCTGTTTGTGGTATAATTATACAGCTTAAACTCTTGATGGAGGTAGCATATTGAACATTCTGGTAGAGCTTGCCAACAGGTCTAAGGAGCTTGGTGGTGTAAGGGTATACAAAAAGAACGTAGAAAGGGTGCTTTCCGCACTTTTGAAAAGTGGGGACTTTTGGGAAATAGTGGATATGTCAGACCTTCCCGTGCCTGCTGCATCTGGCATAGTAAAGACCCTTGTAGAAAGAGGTTTAGCCTTCATAGATGATGAGGAGAACATAAGGCTAACACAAAAGGGTCATGATTTGGTAAGAGAGCTCGGCATAGAGCCTTACGTAGATTATGTGTGTCAGGCTTGCGAAGGTAGAGGCATACCCTTTTATATAGATATAGAGTTTTACAGGGAGTTTCTCCAAGTTACAAAGGACAGACCAAAGGCTATAAGAGACTACGACCAGGGGTCCGTGACGCCAGAAACTACTGTGGCAAGGGTGCTCTTTATGGATTCAAGGGGAGACCTCAGGAACAAAGACATTATAGTGTTGGGTGCGGAGGATGACCTTACGGGTTTGGCTGTGGCACTTTCAAGGAAAGCTCGTAGCGTGCTTGTAATAGACATAGACAAGAGGCTCATTGACTTTGACAACAGAATATTCAAAGAGCTGGGCATAGACAACGCAGAGGCAAGGGTTTGGGATTTGAGAAACCCCTTCCCAGATGAAATACTGGGCAAGTACGATGTGTTTGTCTCTGACCCACCAGAGACCCTTCCCGCTTTTAGAGCCTTTATAGGTAGGGGGATAGCCACTCTTAAGGAAGACGGTGGTGTAGGCTATTTTGGGCTCACACTAAGAGATTCATCTGTTTTTCGTTGGAGAGACTTTCAGGTTTCACTTACCACGGAGTTTGGCGTAGCCATAACGGACATAGTCCAGGACTTTAACGCCTACATTACTTGGGACTATCATCCTGAAACGAAGGCAGCGGAAGTGGCACCAGTAAAAAGACAGCCAGCGGGGGTCTGGTACAGGTCAGCTTGGTACAGGGTGGAAGCCCTTCCGGGATTTAAAAGATGGAACGAGTCCATATCTGACGACGTGTTTTATCTGGATGAGGAGGGTTCCACCACTTGACAGAAAGTAATGCGTATGCTATAATCAATAAAAGTTTAGCCCCCATCGTCTAGCCCGGTCCAGGACACCGCCCTTTCAAGGCGGAGATCGCGGGTTCGAATCCCGCTGGGGGTGCTTTTGAAAAATGAGTAAGGGAAAAGAAAATCATCCCCAGGAACTTCAGGTTTATGCAGAAACCGACATAAAAGCGGTAACAGGTCTTCAGCACGTCCGCCTTAGACCCTCTATGTACATAGGCGACATAGGAGAAAGGGGTCTTCATCATCTCATATGGGAAATTCTTGACAACGCAGTAGATGAGCATATGGCTGGGTATGCTACCCACATATCTCTCACTATCCATGCGGATGGGTCTGTGAGCGTGGAGGACAACGGTAGAGGCATACCCGTAGGCATACATCCAGAAACTGGCATACCTGCGGTGCAGATGGTCTTTACCATGCTTGGAGCCGGTGGAAAGTTTGACAAAAAGGTCTACAAGTATTCTGGTGGTCTTCACGGTGTAGGTGCTTCTGTGGTTAACGCACTCTCTGAATGGCTTATGGTGGAAGTCTACAGGGACGGGAAAATATATAAGCAGGAGTACAAAAGGGGAGAACCCATTTATGAGCTTAAAGAAGTGGGCAACACAACAAAGCGTGGTACAAAGGTAGTTTTTAAACCAGACCCTGAAATTTTTGAAACCACAAAAATAAAGTTTGATGTGGTGGAAAGGAGGGTCAGAGAGCTTGCTTATCTAAACCCCGGATGCACATTCAGGCTTATAGACGAGAGAACGGGCAAGGACATAGTCTACAAGTTTGAAAAGGGCATAGAGGAGCTTGTAAGGTTTTTAGCTGGGGGCAAGGAGTTTCTCTTTGATGAGGTCATCAGGTTCTCTGGCGAAAAGGAAGGTGTTTACGTGGACATAGCCTTTGCTTACACAAAAGACTACAGAGAATCAGTAGAGACATTTGTCAACAATATCAAGACTGTGGAAGGTGGCACCCATCTTACTGGATTTAGGTCTGGTCTTACAAAGGCGGTTATGAAGGTTCTTCCTAATATAAAGCTTCAGAAGGAGCTGAAGGAGACCATAACGGGGGAAGACCTGAGGGAGGGCCTCGTGGCGGTAATATCCTGCAGGGTACCAGAACCTCAGTTTGAAGGTCAAACAAAGACAAAGCTGGGAAACCAGAACGTAAAGAACATAGTAGAGTCCATAACCTACGAATACCTATCTGAATACTTTGACGAGAATAGGGACATTTTTAGGCTTATCGTAGAAAAGGCGGTAGAAGCTGCGCTGGCAAGAGAAGCGGCCAAAAAGGCGAAGGAGCTGGCAAGAAGAAAATCACCCCTTGAAGATACAAGCCTTCCTGGCAAGCTTGCGGACTGCTCGGAGAAAGACCCAAGCCTCTGTGAAATATTCATAGTGGAAGGCGAATCTGCTGGTGGCTCTGCCAAGCAAGGTAGAGACAGAAGAACTCAGGCAATCCTGCCTCTGCGTGGCAAAATCCTAAATGTGGAAAAAGCAAGGCTTGACAAAGTGTTCTCCAATGAGGAAGTAAAGACCATAGTAAGCTCTTTGGGTTGTGGCATAGGTGATGACTTAGACCTTTCTAAACTTAGATACCACCGCATTATACTCATGACCGATGCGGATGTGGACGGCTCTCACATAAGAACTCTCCTGCTTACCTTCTTCTACAGATACATGCCAAAGCTCATAGAGGGAGGCTATCTTTACATAGCTCAACCACCTCTATACAGGGTAAAGAGAGGTAAAAAGGCTCAATATATCAAAGACGAAAGGGAAATGGAAGCTATGCTTCTCAAAACTCTTGAGGAGGAAGCTACCCTAACTGACTGCAAAGGTATAGAATACAGAGGTACTAAGCTGGTTGAACTCCTCAAAAAAACGAAGGAATTGGAAGAAAACTACAGGGCAATGGTAAAGTTGAAGGGGGAGGACATAGTATCTTCTCTGTTAGCCATAAAGCTCACGGAAGAAGACCTCAGAAAACCACAACAACTAAGTGAAAAGGTGAAAGAGCTTGAGAAACAGCTTCCGCACATGCGTGTAGACACGCGTTATGACAACCTTGAGGATGCTTACGAGCTTATACTAAGGGACGATTTAACGGGCAGAAGAGTAATCATAGATGTGGACTTTCTCTCTTCCCTTTCCTACAAGTCTTTGCTGGAGGAGTCCCTGCTTTGCTTTCCCCTTAAGATAACCCACGAGAAAAGGACCGTAGAAGTAGAAAGCCTAAAGGATACATACTCTAAAGCCCTTGAACTCGTGAGAGAAGCCTTTGAAATACAAAGGTATAAGGGTCTTGGTGAAATGAACCCAGAACAGCTGTGGGAAACCACCATGAACCCAGCTACGAGGAGGCTCGTAAGGGTTGCTATAGAGGATGCGGCAGAGGCGGACAGGATATTTTCCATTCTTATGGGTGAAGATGTAGAACCAAGGCGTGAATTTATAGAAACTTATGCGAGGGAGGTAAAGAACCTTGACATTTAAGAGAGTCATAGTGGGGATTGATGGGTCAAGGGCTGGTTGGTCCGCTAAAGATTACGCCTTTGAAATAGGGCTTAAACTTTCTGTACCAGTCGTGGGAGTCCATGTTATAGACAGCAGGCTTTTGGAAGAAACCTTCCTTGAGGACCTTGCCGGCGTTCTGGGTTTTACCTATTATCTTGGTATATCCCAGAAGGTAAAGGAGTTTTTTGAAGAGCAGGCAAATGCCCTGATAGAAGAATTCCTGCAAGAAGGCAGGCAAAGGGGTGTTAAGGTTTCCTCCTTCCAGACTATTGGCGTGCCCTACGAAGAGCTTGTAAACCAAGCAGACCAAGAAGACCTCCTCATAATAGGGAGAAGAGGCAGGAGACCTATAAAGGGCATTTTCCTTAGTTCCACTGCGGAGGTTGTTTCAAGAAGGAGTATATGCCCTGTTCTTCTGGTGCCCGAGGAAAAAAGAGACATAAAAACCCTATGCTTAGCCTACGATGGTGGCGAGCTTTCAAAAAAGGCTCTGAAATTGGCTGTAGAACTCTCAAAGATATATGAAGCAAGGCTTTATGCTCTGTATGTTGGGGAAGAGGATATAGATTTGCCAGACGAAGTTTTGTTAGTGAGGGAACAGGGCATACCAGAGGAAAAGATTGTACAGCACTGCCAAGAGAAGGAAGTGGACATGCTCATCATGGGTGCCTATTCCAAGGGGAAGGTTAGGGAGCTCTTTTTGGGCAGTGTTACCAGCTTTGTGATGCATCATGTGGAAATACCCCTTCTCTTGGTGAAGTAGTATGGGTAAGCTTTTTGTGGTGGCTACGCCCATAGGAAATTTAAAGGACATAACAATTAGAGCCATAGAGGTGCTAAAGCAGGTAAACTTCATAGCCTGCGAAGACACCAGGAGAACTCTCATACTTCTTAACCACTACGACATAAAGGACAAAAAGCTCATATCTTACTACGAACCAAAAGAAAGCGTGCAGGTGCCAAAGGTTCTAAAGCTCCTTGAAAAGGAGGACGTAGCTCTTGTAAGTGATGCTGGCACGCCCTCCGTCTCAGACCCTGGCTACAGGCTTATAAAAGCTTGCGTTGAAAAGGGTATACCTGTAGAGGTAATTCCAGGTCCCAGCGCAGTGCTGACGGCCTTGGTGGGTTCAGGACTTCCTACAGACAGGTTTACTTTCCTTGGCTTTTTGCCCAGAAAAGGCTTAGAAAAGTTTTTTGAAGAGCTAAAGGCCTGTGGGGACACCACTTTCATAGCCTTTGAATCTCCAAACAGAATAGTCAAAAGCCTTCAGGTGATGGAAAAGCTTTACGGCGGAGAGGTTATGGTCTGCGTGGCAAGGGAGCTAACAAAGGTGCACGAGGAATATTTGAGGGGTAAACTCTCAGAAGTGCTTCAGGAGCTTCAGAGGAGAGAGGAAGTAAAGGGAGAAGTAGTCCTTCTTTGGAGGATATAAGCATGTTAAACCCCAAGCTCCTTGAAAGTTGGGACAAAGAATACTTCTGGCATCCCTTTACTCAGATGAAGGTATACAGAGAAGAGGAAAACCTCATATTTGAAAAGG
>JANWWY010000026.1 GCA_025057455.1 Aquificaceae bacterium | reverse complement strand
ACCTTTGGCAGGGAGACCTTAGTGGTCCCCTGCGTTATAGGGTATTAGCCCGAGTTTCCCCGGGTTATCCCCTTCCTGAGGGTAGGTTACTCACGTGTTACTCACCCGTTTGCCGCTGGGTGGCAGAGCCACCCCGCACGACTTGCATGTGTTAGGCACGCCGCCAGCGTTCGCGCTGAGCCAGGATCAAACTCTTCAGAAAAACCTTGCAGGCCCTTCCTCCTTATTCAGTTGCCAAGATGACAAGGGACTTCTCAGTCCCTCTTTTTACCTCTACCCAAGGTTTATAATTATAAGCCTGATTTTTTATTTTGTCAAGAGTTTTTTGCTCCGTCGGTTCCACTACTGAACGCGACAGAACAGAAACCTTATTCAACTCTAAAGATGACAAGGGACTTTTTAGCCCCTCAACCGCTGTAGACTTATTATTTTAATGCATTTTTCCGTTTTGTCAAGTTTTTCCCACGGGGCCTATCTCTGCCCCGCCTTTAACTACCGTAGGTTTTATATTATAGCCAACACCTTGAAGTTTGTCAAGAGTTTTTACCAAAAATTGCCACATGGCTATAGCACCCGCAGAGGACACATTCAGAGAGTTTACCTTACCAAGCATGGGTATGGAAATGACAGCGTCCGCTACATCCAAGACACTCTTTGAAACACCATCTCCCTCTGAGCCGAGCACTAGGGTGCATGCTCCAGGAAAGTCAAACTCCCTTATATCTTTACCACCTCTCTCTACTGCCAAGACCCACCCACCCATCTCTTTGAAGACTCTTAAGCTTTTTGATAGACTCCCTACCTTTGAAAGCATAAGATGAAAGATCGCACCCGCAGAGGCCTTAACTACAGTCTCATTTATTGGGCAGGCTCTGTCCTTTGGTATTAGAGCGCCCACACCCCCAAAAACCTCGCAGGTTCTCAAAAGGTTACCTACGTTCTGAGGGTCTGTAATGTGGTCAAGGGTGAGAAAAAAAGAGCTTCTATTGAGTGTTTCCCTGAAAAGTTTCTCAGGATGCACGTATTCCACAGGGCTAAGCATGGCTAAGATGCCCTGGGTCTTTTTTGTGCCTGCCAACTCCTCTATTTTTTGTCTTGGGACTTTTTGTACTTTTATGTTCCTCTCTCTACACAGCTTTAAAACTTGATGAGGAGGATGTGAGTCGTGGGCTATAAGCACCTTTTCTACACTGCGTCCTGACCTTAGGGCTTCAATGACCGGATTCTTACCAAAGACTATCATCTGACGATTATCCCTCCTCCTAAAAGCACTTCATCTTCGTAAAAGGCACATACTTGACCTGGAGTTATACCTCTTACTCCATTAGATAATCTTACAAGGTAGCCTTCGGAAGTCTTTTGAATGTCTAACACTTCTACTTCTTGAGCTCTATATCTTATCTGTGCTTTGGGTTTTTGCCAAAGGTCTAAGGGTAGATGAAAGTTTATGTCTTCCAAAAGGAGCCAATCTCTATAGAGTTCTTCTTCTTTGCAAAGGTAGACGCTGTTGGTTTGTGGGTCCACACCGCACACGTAGACTGGGAAACCTAAGGAAACGCCAAGCCCTTTTCTCTGCCCTATTGTGTAGTGGAAAAACCCCTTATGTTTACCTACAGGCTTGCCTTCAAAGTAGAAATAGCCTTCTCTCGCTCCGACTCTCTCTTCCAGATACTCACCTGGCTCTTTACCCATTAAAAAACAAACATCCTGAGAGTCCCTTTTGTCCCAAACGGGAAGACCCTTTTGCCTTGCGATGTATCTTACTTCTTCCTTTGTCATTTCCCCAAGAGGAAAAAGGAGAAGGTTAATGTGTTCAACCCTTACTAAGGAAAGAAAATAGGACTGGTCTCTTCCTTTGTCCTTTGCCCTTGCTATTAGCTTAGTTCCCTTGTGTTCTACCAATCTTGCGTAGTGGCCTGTTGCTAATTTATCTACATCCGCAACATTTTTTAGATACTCGGCAAGAAAGCCAGTTTTTACCTCTCTATTGCACAAGGCGCAAGGGTTTGGCGTTTTACCTTTTAGGCTCTCTTCTAAAAAATAATCTACAACCCTCTTTTGGAATATGTTTTCCCAGCTTAGAGTAATGTGGGGTATGCCAAGATAGTTTGACACCCTTACCGCATCCTTCACATCCTGAGGCGAACAACAAACTCTCAGGTCATCGGTGCACACTTCTTGGTGAAAACGCAAAGTAATCCCTATAACTTCGTATCCTTGCTCTTTTAGAAGTAAGGCGCAAACGCTACTGTCCACGCCCCCACTCATGCCTACCGCTATTCTCATAGGGATAAATCTATACCTTAAAAAAGCTCTTCATGAAACTAATGGACTTTGAATTTTCCTGTATGCCTTCCAAAGCGACTTTTATTATGTTCTCCGGCGGGTCCTTTTCGCCTAAAAGCTTAAAACTCTTTGCGGTTTGCAGTTTCTCTATTACGCTTTCCGATACGTGCACCATGGTTGGGTCAAAACCAAACTTTTTGTAGAGCTCTTGCCTTTGTGTCTCGTGCTTTTTCATTATTTCGTTGCAGAAGCGACATATCTTTACCCAAGTGCTTAAGGTTTTGCTCCATTCCTCCTCAGGAAGATTTTCCAGCTCAAGCTTAATGATTTCTATTAGAGAGCTTTGCAACTGTTTTTTAAAGGCTTCTACATTCCAGCCGTCCTCTCTTCCTCTGATAAGACTGCTTAAATCCAGTTTCATGCTATCCTAATATAATAGGCATTTTTGGAGGTTAGGCATGTATAAAATTCTCATAACAGACCCCATTTCTGAAAAGGGTATAGAACTTCTGAAACGAGAGGCTGACTTTGAAGTAGACAATGAGCCAGACATATCCTACGAGGAACTCCTTGAGGTGGTAGAAAATTACCACTGCATCATAACAAGGAGTAGGACTCCCGTTACCTCGGAGCTGATAGAAAGGGGTAAAAACCTAAAGGTTATAGGAAGGGCAGGCGTAGGAGTGGATAATGTGGACATAGAGTCCGCATCTATGAGAGGTATACTGGTCATAAACACACCAGGGGCAAACACCATAGGAGCTACGGAGCTAACCATAGCTCATATGATTAATGTTATAAGGAACACCCACATAGCTCACAACAGCATGTTAGAAGGTCGCTGGGACAGGAAAAAGTTTATGGGGACGGAGCTCTACGGAAAAACATTGGGGATAATCGGACTTGGAAACATAGGCTCACAGGTAGCAATAAGGGCAAAGGCTTTTGGAATGACCGTATACGCCTATGACCCATACATACCTAGGGAAAAGGCTGACAGACTTGGAGTAAGGCTCTTTGACAACCTATATGAAATGTTAAAACAGGTGGACATACTAACCATACATGCACCACTAACACACGAAACAAGGCACATGATAACCAGAAGGGAATTTGAAATCATGAAAGACGGTGCGGTTCTTATAAACTGTGCAAGGGGTGGCATAGTAAAGGATGAAGACCTCATATGGGCTTTAGAGACGGGCAAGTTATCGGGTGTAGGGCTTGATGTTTTTTCCATAGAGCCTCCACCTAAAGAGTTTATAGATAAAATATCCAGGTTTCCCAACGTGTCTCTTTCACCTCACATAGGCGCCAACACATACGAATCTCAGGAAAACGTAGCCGTTATAGTGGCACAACAGGTAATAAAGGCATTAAGAGGTCAGACGGTGGAATATGTGGTGAACGCACCGTTTCCAGACCTATCGGTCCTTACTCTCATAAAGCCACACTTGGACCTTGCGGAGAGAATAGGGAGGTTTCTCGTCCAGTGGGCGGAGGAGGGCATAAGAGAAGTTCACATAGAGGTGAGAGGGGACATAGCCCAACACTTCCATCCTATAGCCTCTGCGGTGCTCATGGGCATACTAAAGGAAACGGTAGATTTCCCCGTAAACATAATAAATGCAAGTTACGTGGCAAGGGACAGAGGCATAAAGGTAGAGGAGCTCACTTCAGAGGAGAGCGAGGACTACAAGCACTACATAAAAGTTGTAGCCAGTGGGAACGGCACTGAGAGGGTTGTGGCTGGGTCCGTGCTTGAGGGTCACATTATGAGAATATTCCAGATTGACAGATACAGGGTAGATGTAGAGCCTGAAGGTATTATGCTGGTTTTTGAAAACAGGGATGTGCCAGGCGTTATTGGAAAGATAGGAAGCATACTGGGTAATGCGGGCGTAAACATAGCTGGTTTTAGGCTCGGAAGAGAAAAGAAAGGAGGTATAGCTTTGGGAATCCTCAACCTTGATGACCCAGTGCCGGAAGAGGTGCTTGAGGAGCTTAGAAAACTACCACACATTATATTTGCTAAGCAGGTCCTGATTTAAGAGCCTTAGCATTATTAGGATTTAAGTAAGCAAGGTGTTTGCTCTTTTGGTAGATTGGGGGAATATACCTCATAACTGGCTAAAAGAAAAGGGTATGGTTGCTCTATAAAATAAGGGTGGAGTGCCATAAGTAGCTATGGATTTGTTTATAACTCCAGACTGGTCATCAAGCCCTTATGTTTTCCGAAGGATATACTATAAACCAGTGGCTATGGTAGTGAATTAGAGCCTGCCTTTTGCGGACATCAACTATTCTTATACACATTGGCCTTCTGGAGTGCATAATCAGAGGAGTTTTTTTATTAGTAGTTTTACTATAGCCTCAGCGGATTTCAGTTTATCCTCCGCTCTTATTTCAAACACTTCACCATGTTTGAATATGAGTTTCCCGTAGTATTCCTGCGAACCCATAGCTTGCAGAGGGTTTGCCACTATGGCATCTAAATTTTTTCTCTGTAGCTTCTCTACCGCATTTTTTAGAAGGTCCTTCTCCTCTTCAAGGGCAAAGCCTATTAAAAGTCTTTTCTCTTTGGAGTTTCCCAGCTCTTGAAGTATGTCGGGGTTTTTCACAAGCTCAAGGGTAAGCTTTTCCTGTTTTTTTAGTTTTCCTATGTAGGTTTCTGACGGTCTGTAGTCCGCTACCGCTGCGTTCATCACTACTATGTGGGCCCAGTCTTTAAGTTCCATAACCTTTTGATACATTTCCATACCGCTTACAACTCTTATGATTTCTACTTCAGGAGGTTCCTTTGCTGTGGTAAAGCCTGCAATGACTTTGACCTGCGCACCGTACCATCTGAAAGCCCTTGCGAGGGAATAGCCCAAAAGACCGCTTGAGAGGTTTGAGAT
The DNA here is from genome assembly GCA_025057455.1 of Aquificaceae bacterium. GTDB lineage: Bacteria > Aquificota > Aquificia > Aquificales > Aquificaceae > Pampinifervens. The sequence continues at coordinate 14,559 of JANWWY010000026.1, read as the reverse complement.
AAACCTTACACCATCTATAAATTCCCTTGTAGCACCTACAGTAATTAGAACCCTCTTGCCCTCCAAAGGTTTTGGTCTAAGAGCATAGTCAACCCAGTCAAGGATTCTTTCTACAGATGCTAATCTACCTTGTCCCTCCTCTTCACAGAGGAGCTTTCCCTCTTCTGGTTCTATGACTATCACACCTCTATCCTTTAGCTCTTTGATGTTTCTCTGAACTGCTGGGTTTTTGTACATCTCCACGTTCCCCGCGGGTGCAAGCATAAGGGTGCCCTTGTGAGACAGGGCGCACGTGGTAAGGAGGTTATCACCTATGCCAAGGGTAATCTTTGAAAGAGTATTTATGCTACAGGGTGCTATCAAAAAAAGGTCAGACCACCTTGGTAAGTTTATGTGTAAAAGAGGGTCATCCTCCCATTCCACGTAAGCTTTACTTCCAGAAAGTGCCTGAAAGGTAAGTTTACTTACAAACCTTTCTGAAAAAGGAGAGAGAACAACCTTTACCTCATGTCCAGTCTTTTTTAACTCTCTAACAAGTTCACAGGCTTTGTATATGGCTATGCTTGAGCTAACACCAAGAAGAATCTTAGCCATCACTCAAAGCCCAATACAAAGTAGCCATTCTTACGTAAAGCCCGTTTTTCACCTGCTGTAGCACCAGAGATTTATCCTTGTAAAGCACTTCCGCATCCAAATCCACATACAAGTTTACAGGTCCAGGATGCATAAAGTAGCCGTTAAGCTTTTCGTATCTTTCTTTAGTTAGACCAAACTGCATAAAGTAGCTCTCCTTACTGGTTATGTAGTTTTCTTGAAACCTCTCTTCTTGTAGTCTGATCCATATACAAAGGTCTGCCCATTCTATGGCTTCATCCACGCTATCAAAGGCGTGCTCCACTCCAAAGGGAGAAAGGTCCGAAGGAATAAGAGTTCTCGGACCACACACTCCCAGCCTTGCACCAAGAAGCTTAAAAAGATAAGAACCAGACCTGAAAACTCTGCTGTGAATTATATCACCCACATAAACAACCTTTAGACCCTCCAGGGTTTTATAAGCGTCCAATGCGGTAAAAATATCTATGAGTCCCTGAGTGGGGTGCTGATGCGTGCCATCACCAGCATTTATAAGACTAACAAACTCCTCTTTATACCTGTCGTAGGGAAACAAAACAAAGGGAACTCTAAAAATTATGCAATCAAAACCCAAAGCTTCTAAAGTCTTCACAGTATCGTAAAAGCTTTCACCTTTTTCAGTTGAGCCCTCTCCTCTACCTACGTAGTAAGTTCTTAGCCCAAGAAGTCGGCAAGCCTTTTCAAAGGAAAGACGAGTTCTCGTAGAGCTTTCAAGAAATAGCAAAGTTACATCACCTTTTAACTCTTCTTTCCTGCCCTCTTTAAAATCCAGATAAAGACCTCTTATGGCATGCAGTGTTTTTAAGTCTAAATCTCTGGTTGAGATAAGATGTCTGAACATCTTCAGAGATTAAATTTTAACATAAAAGCTTGGCTTAAAATGTCAGAAAGTTAATATACCGAAGGTTTTTGCATTTTATGGTATGTGAGGAATATAATTTTAACATGGACCGAAAGGAGCAAATTGTGGAGCTTATAGCTCAGGGTTATAGGAATGTTAAGGCTCTTGCACAGCATTTTGGTGTCTCTTTGATGACTATATACAGGGATGTGAGAGAGTTAGAAAAGGATGGCAGGATTGTAAGAAAACATGGGGAGCTTCTCTTAAAAGAAGAAGCCGGAGAAATTCCCGAGGAGGGTATGCCAACCTGTGCTTACTGCACAAAGCCTATAGAAAAAAGGTTGGAGTTTACCTATAGGCTAAGGAGGGGAAGAACTGTAAGGGCTTGTTGTGCCCATTGTGGGCTTTTGCTCTACAAGAACATAAAGGAAGAAGACTTAGAATCTTGCATGACCTGGGATTTTATAAACTGTAGGCCCATTAGTTGTTTTTCCGCATGGTATGTGGTCAGTTCTTCTGCCACGCCTTGCTGTTTACCCTCCGCAATAGCCTTTTCCAGCAAGGATGATGCGGAAAAGTTCGCAAGGGGCTTTGGGGGATATGTGATGAACTTTGAGACTGCTGTCGACGCAGTTCAGGAGCTTATGAAAAGAGGCACACCTGTTAGAATAAAAATGTGAGGCTTAAAAATGATTAGAGAGGAAAACAATAAGGATAATATCGAAGGGTCCGGGGAGAGGGAATTAAAAAACTACATACCCTCTGTTATCATTGATTCCAATTACAATCTAATAGCCCTTAATTCTACAGCCAAAAAGATGTTTGGTGAAGTTATTGGTAAAAAGTGTTATAGAGTACTCTACGGCTTTAATGAGCCCTGTTACCAAAGGGGAATCAAGTGCCCAGTTTACGATAAGGTAGTAGATACGGATTTAGTTAACATAGATTATGAAAACTACATAAGAAGTTACGGCAAAGTACCTATGGGTGGTATCTATTGGGAAAGTGTTATAAACATAACCAGCATAGAAATACTTAGATCCAGCATAATAGACCCATTATCCAATCTGTATAACAGGAAGTTTGCAGAAAGCTTCCTTGAAAAGAGTTTTACTCTTTGGGAAAGATACGGTCAGCCCTTCGGCCTTATGTTTATAGATATAGACAATCTTAAGGAGATAAACGACAGGTACGGGCATATAATGGGAGATAGGGTTATAGAGAAAATATCAGCCTGTTTAAAGGTTATGGTTAGGTCCTCGGATGTGGCATGTAGATACGGTGGTGATGAATTTTTGGTTATATTACCCAATACAAACTTAGACGCTAGCGAGCATGCAGCTGTAAGGTTGTTTAGATGCGTGGAGCAGGTGCAGTTGATAGCCCCAGTCTCCGTAAGTATAGGCTTGACTCAAACTCTTAAGGAGGACAAAAGTTATAAAGATGTAATAAAAAGAGCGGATGATGCCATGTACAAGGCAAAAAGAGCTGGAAAGGGTAGAATTGGTGTTGCAAAGTCAAAGGAAGAGCAGTACTTAATCTATGTAGAAGGAGGAATAGAAGATGAAAAGGGTAAAAGTGCACGTTGACGGAATAGAGCATGAAATGGACACCTCAAAGCCTCTACTTCAGAATTTATTGGACCTTGGTATACAGGTGCCTTACTTTTGCTATCATCAAAGGCTTAGGATAATAGGTGCCTGTAGAATGTGTATAGTCTTCAACGAGAAGACTGGGAGACTTATTACCTCTTGCAACACGTATCCCGAGGAGGGTATGAGCATCTCTACAAGGCATCCTCTTGTTGTGGCAAATCAAAAGTACCTGCTTCAGGCCTTTATGACGAGACACCCTTTAGATTGCCCCATATGCGACAAAGCTGGAGAGTGTGACCTTCAAAACTATGGTGCCATCTTTGGACCTCAGAAACAGATAGTTCCTGTATCCGCCTTGGAAAAGGAAAGGCATCAGGTAGACTGGGAAAGCGATTTCCTTGAATACTATTCCAATCGTTGCGTAGTTTGCTACAGATGCACGAGAGCATGCGATGATGTGGTTGGTGCCCATGCCCTTTATGTAGAAGAAAGAGGCTTTCATGCAAACATCGCACCCACGATAAGACCCATGGATAGCTCCACCTGTGAGATGTGTGGTCTTTGCGTTTACGTCTGCCCTGTTGGTGCTATAATTTCAAAACCCTTTAAATACTGGACAAGAAGCTGGCTATTGAGAAAAGAAAAGACTGTATGCAATCTTTGCCCCGTAGGCTGTGAAGTGCAAATAGAGTACGGAGTTGGAGATTGGAGGTCAAAGGAGAAGGTATACAGAATAAAACCTACCGATGACCTTAATGTATGTGCAAAAGCCTTCTTTGGTTATGATGCGTTGAATCATGAAAGGCTTAGAACTTCTGAAGTTTTTGGTAGGGAAGAGACAAGGGGTAATGTGGCCAACTTTCTCTCCAGCATGCTAAAGTCCAAACCCGAGGAAACCCTTGTGGTGCTGTCCTCTTACCTTAGTAACGAGGACTACATGCTTTTGCGTGAACTTATAGAAAGAACGGGCGTTATGGTGAGTGCTTCGATTACCTTTGAGCTTTTACACTTTTTGGAGGCTTATGGTAGCTACAAGCAACCAAGCTTTGAAGAGGTAAAGGAAGCGGACTTTTATGTGTTTGTGGGAGAGGATGTAACTTCCGTGGCTCCAGTGCTTTCCTACTACACAAAAGCCAAGGTTTACAAGATTGGCAACATACAGAGGGATTCAAAGTTCAATCCAGTGGTTATAGAAAAGGAGGAACTGAAAACTCTTGAGGGTAAAGGGTTAATAGTGTTTAATCCTTTAGGAATGAGTGCAAAGGAAGCGGAAGGGTGGGGTATATATTTAGGGCAAGTGTGTAAGGAAAAAGGCTTTAAACTCCTGCTTGTCCACGATGGCAACTTTTTAGGTCTTATGAAGCATATACCATTAGAGTGGCTTTCAAACCTTCCTGAAGCCCTAAGCAAGGCAAGGAGAGTTATCCTCTTTGGGGAGGACCCGTTGGACTACATGCGGTTGGAAGATTTGGAGAATATCTTGGGAGGTTTAGAACAGCTTATAGTCTTCACACCCTTTAAAGACGGCATTGCTCAATACGCCCAGATAAAGATACCTATGGACCTTTTGGGTGAGACAGAAGGCACCTTTAGCACGCTCATGGGTGAGTTAAAGGCAAGCAGATTTCTGCCCAAGTCCTTCAACCACACAGAGTTTCTCAAAAATCTCTTAGAATACCTGCCAGAGGATAGAAAAAGTCCAGTTGTTGTAAGGTCAGAAAAACCAGAAGCTCATAGAAAGGTACATCTCTACAGGAGCAATTGGATAACCAAGAGGAGTGAAAATCTCACAAAGTTATATGAGAAAAACTTGGCTGTTGAGGAGGCTGTAAGGTTGGGAAGCTAATAAGGTTTCTATTGGCGTGTTTGATTTGTTTAGCTGTCGCTGTGGCGGTATATTTTCTTTTCCTATATTAAATCCTATGGCAGAATATATGGAATCTTTTTTGAACTACTTAGGGATTAAACAGGATTTTGAAAATTTTTTAAGAAGTTTTAACGGCAAGGATAAGACTAAAGCCTTTCTAATGTTCCTGGAAGAAAGGGGACTTCTCAAGCTTTACGAAAAATGGCTTGTTGAAAGGGACAGGATAGGCCTTGTAGAAAAGTATATAAACCTTGAAGATTGGGAAGTAAAGGAAAACAGCAACATGACCTATTCCTTACAGGGGATGAACTTTTATATAACCTCACAGGTAAGTAGGAGTTACTGGCTTGAAAAGATATATCCAAAAAGGATAAAGGAAGCACACCTCAGAGGAGATTTTCACATTCATGACCTTCAGGTTTTGAGCGTTTACTGCGTAGGGTGGGACCTTTGGGACCTACTCTTAACAGGCTTTGGGGGTGTTCCCGGTAAGATAGAGAGCAGACCACCCAGGCACTTTACTTCAGCCTTGGGACAGGTAGTTAACTTTCTTTACACCCTTCAGGGAGAATCCGCAGGGGCTCAGGCCTTTTCCAACTTTGATACCCTATTAGCTCCCTTCATAAGGTACGATGGTTTAAACTACCAACAGGTAAAACAGGCAATCCAGGAATTCGTATATAACCTTAACGTGCCTACTAGAACAGGCTTCCAAGCACCCTTTACCAATCTTACCTTTGACCTGAAGGTATCCCCAGTGTACAAAGACCAGCCCGTCCTCGTTGGTGGGGAGTTAAAGGATGCGGTTTATGGAGAGTTTCAGGAAGAGATGGACTTACTCAACAGAGCCTTCTTTGAGGTTATGCTTGAAGGGGATGCAAAGGGTAGGGTCTTCACCTTTCCCATACCTACCTATAACATAACCCCAGACTTTGACTGGGGAAACCCGCTATACGATGGTTTGTGGAAGATGACTGCCAAATATGGTGTCCCTTACTTTGCCAATTTTGTGAACTCTGAAATGAAGCCCGAAGATGTCAGGAGCATGTGTTGTAGACTAAGGCTTGACCTTAGCAAGCTGGAAAGGAAGGGGGGTAGCTTCTTTGGTGCAAACCCGCTTACGGGTTCCATAGGCGTGGTTACCATTAACATGCCAAGAATAGGATACCTATCCAATTCAGAGGAAGAATTCCTTCAGAGGCTTTCAGAGTTGATGGAACTTGCCATGGAAAGCCTAGAGATAAAGAGGGAGGTGCTTGAGGACCTTACAGAAAGAGGTCTTTATCCATACTCAAAGTTTTACCTGAGGGACATAAAGGCAAGGTTTGGTCAGTACTGGAAAAACCACTTTTCCACCATAGGACTTGTGGGCATGAACGAGGCGTGTTTGAATCTCTTGGGTGTTTCCATCGCAGACCCTACGGGGAGGTCTTTTGCCATTAAGGTGCTTGATTTTATGAGGGAAAAGCTCATAGATTTTCAGAAAAGAACGGGCAATAACTACAATCTGGAAGCTACACCCGCCGAGTCCTGTGCCTACAGGCTTGCAAAGCTTGATAAGCAACTGTTTCCCCACATAGTGGTAGCCAATGAAGAAGCTTGGAAAAGGGGTGCGGAGCCATTTTACACAAACTCTACACATTTACCGGTGGACTATACGGATGACCCCTTTTTCGTATTGAAGCATCAGCAGGAGCTTCAGGAAAAGTATACTGGTGGTACTGTCATACACTTTTTTGTCGGGGAGAGAATAGAAAACACGGAAGCTCTAAAGAACTTTGTAAGGAAGGTTTGTCAGAACTACAAGGTTCCCTATTTTACCATAACGCCCACTTTCAGCATTTGTCCCAATCACGGATACACTCAGGGTGAAAGGGAGGTTTGTCCCATATGCGGTTCAAGGACGGAGGTTTATTCAAGGGTTGTTGGTTATTTGAGACCAGTTCATCAGTGGAACGAAGGCAAAAGGGAAGAGTTCAAGATTAGAAAAAACTATAGGATAGACTTTATAGGATGAACCATATAGCCGGTGTATACTTAAAGAACCAGCATCCCCTCTGTAGGTTTAAAATAGGAGGTTTTCAAAAGTTTACTCTTATAGACTTTCCAGGAAAACCCGCATGCATAGTTTTTACCCAAGGTTGTAATTTCCGATGTGGTTATTGCTACAATGTGGAGTTAGTCTTGCCAGAGAGGTTTGGTGATTTAGTCCCTCATGAAAAGGTGTTGGATTTTCTAAGGGATAGAGTTGGACTCTTAGAGGGTGTGGTAATAACAGGGGGAGAACCTACCATACAGCAGGGAATAGTTGAGTTTACCTCTCTGGTAAAGGAAATGGGCTATAAGATAAAGCTGGACACCAATGGCAGTAAGCCTGATGTTTTAGAAGGACTTATAGAAGATGGGCTTGTGGACTATATAGCCATGGATGTTAAGGCGCCCCTTCATAAGTACAACGAGGTATGCGGTGTAAACGTAAACCTAAATGACATACTAAGGAGTATAAGTGCCATTATGTCCTCTGGCATAGATTACGAGTTTAGGACTACAGTGGTTAGAGAACAGCTAAGCAAGGAGGACATTATCCTTATAGCTGAAATCATAAAAGGGTCTAAGAGATACTATCTGCAGAGATTTATTCCTGGAAAGACCCTTGACCCCTCCTTTTCAAATAAGTCCACCTATTCAGAAGATGAGTTTTCCTCAATGGTTCAAGAGATAAGGAACTACTTTCAGGAATGTGGCTTTAGATGATTACACCACCCTTCACAAACTCAAGAACTTTTTCCCTTATGCCCTTTGCGTCAATTCCTACTATGTTCCTTAGGAGGTTTTGGTTTCCGTGCTCTACAAATCTGTCTGGAATGCCTATGTTAAGCACCTTTTTGCTGTAGCCTTTTTTAGCTAGCCACTCAAGCACACCAGACCCAAAACCACCAATCAGAGCATTATCCTCAACGGTTACAAAGAGTTCGTGCTTATGAGACAACTCCTCAAGAAGCTCCTCATCCATAGGCTTTACAAACCTTGCGTTTACTACGGAAAGGTCTAAACCCTCTTTCAAAAGCTCCTCAGAAGCCTGAAGAGCTTGATATACCGTATAGCCTACCGCAAGTATTACACCGTCCTTACCTTCCTTTAGGACTTCCCAGCTTCCCACCTTTATGAGCCTGAAACCTGCCGTCGGCACGCCGTAAGCTGGTCCTCTCGGATACCTTATGGCAAAGGGTCCGTTATGATGTAGGGCTGTATACAAAAGGTCTCTCAGTTCTTGCTCATCCTTGGGTGCGGATACAACCATGTTGGGTATGCATCTAAGGTAGGAAAGGTCAAAAACACCGTGATGTGTTGGTCCGTCATCACCTACAAGACCACCCCTGTCTATAGCAAAGACTACGTGGAGGTTCTGAAGAGCAATGTCATGTATAACTTGGTCGTAGGCTCTTTGGAGGAAGGTAGAGTAATAGCAGGCTACTGGCTTTAGACCACCTGCTGCAAGACCCCCAGCAAAGGTGCAAGCGTGCTGTTCCGCTATGCCTACGTCAAAGAACCTTTCGGGGAATCTTTTGCTAAACTCTACAAGCCCAGAGCCTTCCTTCATTGCCGGTGTGATTACCACTAAGCTCGGATCTTCTTCAGCCAGTTCAACTATCGCCTTTCCAAAGACTGACGTCCAGTTAGGAGGAGACGGCTTTTTTATAAACTCACCAGACTCCCTTTTGTAAGGTGCAACACCGTGCCACGTAACTGGGTCGCTTTCTGCGGGCTTGTAACCCTTACCCTTTTTTGTGTAAACATGTAAAAGCACTGGACCCTTTATGTGCTTTATGTTTTCCAAAGTTTTTTCCAGAGCCGGCAGGTCATGACCATCCACTGGACCTATGTAGTTAAACCCGAGCTCTTCAAAGATAACACCGGGCGATATAAGACCCTTTAGAAATTCCTCGGTTAGCTTCATAACTCTAAGTGCAGGACTTCCAAGGTGTTCAAGAAGATTCTTTGCTTTCTGCCTTGTTTCTTGAATGAAGTGCCCGCTTATTATCTTGCTAAGGTACGTGGATATGGCACCCACGTTAGGGGATATGGACATTTCGTTGTCGTTGAGAACCACTATGAACCTGTCTGGTCTTAGATGCCCTGCGTTGTTTAGGGCTTCAAAAGCCATGCCAGCGGTCATAGCACCATCACCTATGACAGCCACCACATAAGTGTCCTTATCTTGAAGAAGGTCAAGAGCTTTTCTAAAACCAAGAGCCGCAGATATAGAAGTGGAGCTATGCCCTGCACCAAAAGCATCAAAGGGACTCTCTTCTCTTCTTAGGAAGCCAGATATTCCACCAAACTGCCTAAGTGTCGGGAAAAGCTCTTTTCTGTCTGTGAGAATTTTCCAAGGATAGGCTTGATGTCCTATGTCCCACACAATTATGTCCTTAGGCGGTTCAAAGATTCTAAGAAGGGCGATGGTAAGCTCTACAGCACCAAGCCCCGGTGCCACATGACCACCGTTCTTTGCAGTTACCTCTATTATGTAGTCCCTGACCTCTTCCGCCAGCTCCTTTAGCTCCTCGTAGCTGTACCTTCTAAGGTCTATAGGACCACCGTAATCCTTGAGAAAATTGTACTTTTCCAGCATAGCCTATAAAACTATGCTTATTTTTTTACCTTTCAAGCTATGTTAGGAGAAGAACACAAGCCTAAGCATCCAGCCTGTGAAGAATTGAAAGAGAGTAAGGAGAATACCTATCACTGGTAAAACTATGAGCTTTTTGCTGGAGCTTTCGCCCTTAAACCAAAATACAATAAAAGTTAGCACAGAAAACAAAAGCAGTAGAATTCCGCTCCATTTGTGGGGGAAACCCCATATGATGGGTGTCTTCGATTGAACCAAAGGCACGCTGGAGATACGAAAGCCAAAAATCACAGAAAGAAGAGCAAAAAGGATGAGAATACCGTTTAAATACAGAGCGTATTTGCTTAGACTTCTTACCTTAAGAAGAGCAATCGCGTACATGGTAAACACCAAAAGGGCAAGGATTATAGTAGGGTATGAGAAAAAAGGATGCAACACCATCATACCACCTCCGACCTTTTCTCAACTTCTATTATACCTTCATACAACTGCATAAGTATCTTAGTATAGTCTTCTTTGCCCAGCTCCACCATGTCCATAAGCTCCTCTAACTTCTTTGTAAACTCCTCGCTGAGAAAATCTCTTATTTCTTCTCTACTTGCCAGATAGCTGTATACCTCTTTTCCAAGCTTTGTGGGTATAAGAAAACCTTGTCTTTCTATAACATAGCCCCTCTCTACAAGTTTTTCCACAATGCTGGCGTAAGTGGAAGGTCTGCCTATACCTCTTCTTTTCATGTTCTGCACAAGTTCACCGTGAGTGTACAGGTAAGCTTTTGGTCTTGAGAAAAGTTTTTTGCTATTAGATACATCAAAGGAGCCCAATCTTATACTGTAAGTTTCAAGGGACAGGAGCTTGTTCCAACCGTCTTGTAGGATTTCCACTGGCACTTCTACTTGCTTTTCTTCTCCATTCGCCGTAATGCTTACCTTCAAGAGCTTTACCCTGATTTCCCTCATCTGGCTTGCCATAAAACGCTTGAAAATGAGGTCATAAAGGAGAAGGTGCTCCCTTGTGAGTCCTTCCGCCTGACCGCTATATACCAGAGCTCTAAGCTCTTCTGGGTCTATAGACTTTGTAGGTCTTATGCATTCGTGGGCACCACCCTCACTCCATGTTCTTCCTCTAAAGTAGTCTTCGCCAAACTCTTCTTTTATGTATTCTCTTGCCAAACCTATACCGTAGTCGGATACTCTTGTAGAATCGGTCCTATGGTAAGTTATATATCCCAGTTCAAAAAGAGTCTGGGCTAAGCTCATGCTTTTGGGCAAAGACCATCTGTAAGCATCGCTGGCAGACTTTAGCATGCTGTCGGTGCTAAAAGGTGGTGGTGGACTTTTCACCTCTTCCCTTTCCTCTATAAGCTCAATCCTGACCTCTGAAAGTCTGTTGTAGAAGTCTCTTGCCTCCTGTTTGTCTTCAAAAGACCACTCTACCTTTAGACGCCCCTCCGTATCTATTGAAAAAGATATCACATATAGCTTTTGTCTGTATTCCTTTTCCCTCTGTATTATCCAGCCGAGAACTGGAGTCTGAACTCTTCCAGCGGACAACCAACTTTTGCCGAAAGAAGACTGCAAGAGCTTTGAAAACTCAAAGCCAACCCACCTGTCCGCAACCCTTCTGACAATCTGTGCCTTTACCAAGTTAAGGTCAAATTCCCTCCTTTCCTTTATAGCCTTTACAATGGCTTTTTTTGTAACTTCGTGAAACTCCATCCTGCCTATGTTTGGGTTGAAAGGCTTTAAGAGCTCCGCTACATCCCATCCTATTTTCTCCCCTTCCGTGTCTGGGTCTGTGGCTATGAGAACCTCCTGTGCTTCCAAAGCCATACGCCTTAAACTTTCTACTACCTTTTCCTTTCCTTCTATGACTTCGTACACGGGCACGGGTATTCCGTTTACGTAAACACCGTGAAAACCATCTTCCTTGTTTAGGTCAAGCACATGTCCAAGGCTCGCGGTTATCATAATGTAGCGGTCCTCCGTGGAAGTTTCCAACAGCTCGTGGTCTCCTACCCTTCTTCTTACTGCCCTTCCAAAGAAGCCCGCTATGGTCTTTGCCTTGTTGGGGGATTCTACCACTATAAGCACGGGCTTTAGAACCTCCTTGTTTTCCGGTTCTTCCTCTCCAGAGAGGAACCTTCTTATCTTTTGTCTGTCTCTGTCAACCTCCTTCAGAACATCCTGTAGGTCTTCCTCCGAGAGTTGAGTAAAGGATATCTCTTCGTTGAACCACTTTACCTTCTTTATAAGATGCCTGAAAGCCCTGCTGTCATCCACAAGCACAAGACTTAACCCCTTGCTAATGCCACCTGCGAACATTCTGGAAGTCCTACCGCTAGCTTGCAGGTAGCCTGTTGCATCAGAAACAACCATTTGATAGCCCTCTTCGGTCTTCCTCAGCGTTATCTCTTCCGACATTTCTAAAAGTTGCAAGACTTCCTCAGAGCTGAGAAAGCTTCCTACATCAGCTCTAAGCCTGTCTATCCTCTGGACCAAATCGGGCTTGTCTTTCAAAAACTCCTCGCTCAAATACTGGTATTTTCTGAGGCTTTCTAACCATCTATCCACATCCTTTAGCTTATGGGGGAGCTTCTTAGCTATCATACTCCTTACGGACATAAGTGCCCAAAGAAGATGGGAAAGGTTCTCTTCAAACCTCAGGGATATAACCATTTTAGGCACGCCGTAGAAGAGTGCATACCTAATCACATGGGGCAGGTCTATGCCTCTGGCAAGAGGGTTTCTGTAGGAGGCTATGCCCACAAGCAGGTCTATCTCGCCATCTTCAAAGCTCTTTATGACTCCCTCGTCCAGCTTCTCGTAGGAAACCGCCTTTATCCCTTTCTCACGCAGGTATGAAATCAATTCATCCACAAACTCTTTTTTTCTGTCCGATGGCACAAAGAGAAGCCCTCCCTTACCAAGGAGTTTTATCCACTCTTCCAAGGGCTTTTTGTCTATGCTCTCATACAGGTCTGCAACATTCCTAAGGTAGAAGGTAGGCGTTCCCACTTCAAAGCCCAAGAGCTCTCTAAAGAGTTTTACCCTACTGGACTTTGGGCTGGATGTGGCCGAAGAAACTACCAGCACCCCCCTTCTTTTTTTGGATATATCCCTTAGCCTTTCTGAGAGTTCTCTGATTTCTTCCCAGTCTTTTTCTTCTTTCTTGCTCTTCTCTTTGAGTCTTATCAGTCTCATGGCAAGTTCTACATCTTCCTGCTCAAAGCCCAAAAGGTAAAGGAGTTTGTCTATGTTTCTTGCGGTTTTCAAAAAGGAGTCCACATCGTCTACAAAAACAAAGGAGAAGCCCTTGGGTATTACTTCGTAGTTTTTGTATAGAAACATGGAAGTGCTAACAAGAACCTTAAATGCTCCCTTCTGAAGCCTTGCCTTCTTTTCTTCCTTTTGCCTTTGAGAGTCATCCGCAAAGTAAAGAATGTCCTCTTCTTGGAGTCCAAAACTTTTGAGCCTATTCACTGTAAGCTCTACCAGCACCTTTGTAGGCAAGATTATGTATGATTTTCCCCCACCATTTGCCAAGTAGCTTGCCATGGAGATGCCAAAGGAGGTTTTGCCAACTCCCGTAGGTGCTAAAAGACCAAAAGAGTTGCCCAAAAATACTCTTTTTGCCCATCCAACCTGAAGGCTCCAAGGCTTGGATTTGAGAAACTTCTCAAAGTACTCTTCCCAACCTTTTAGCTTTTCCGTCATTTGACAGACTTTACTTAGTTCACCCGCATGCCTTATGTGTTTGCAATAATCACCGTTGACTTTTGGCATGCAGGCTTCGCAGGGAAGACCCAAGCTAAGCCTTTCAGCGCTTATATCTCCTTTACAGTTGGGGCAGAGGTTTTTAAAGAGGCTTTCTATCATTCTTCTCTATTTTATTATGGTTTTTGCCTCTTCCTCCCTTCCTTTCAACACAAGCCTTAAAGGAGCGTGTTTTATTCCTAAATGTTCTCTCAGTCTCCTTTCAAAAAACCTAATGTAATCGGACCTCCAGAGTTCTGGGTCGTTGGTAAAGACTACCACGGTTGGGGGTCTTGTGCTTTCTTGAAAGGCGTAATAAATCTTTATCTCCTTTCCCTTGTAGGAGGGTGGATGCTTTTCCCTTATAACCTTCTCTACTGCCCTGTTTATAAAGGATGTTTTATGTTGGATGTTGTAATCTTGCCAAACAGTCTCACAAGCACTAATGAGTTTATCTACGCCCTGTCCCTTGATGGCTGAGGTGAGAACTATAGGTGCATAATCAAGAAAGTAGAGTTCTCTTCTAACGTAAGATTCAACCTCCTTTTTGCTTGCCCTTATCAAGTCCATTTTGTTGCCTACTATAACACAACCTTTATGCCTTCTTTCTATAAGACCGCCTATCTTTTTGTCTTGGTCTACTATGCCCTCTGAAAGGTCCAAAACAAGGCAGGATATGTGGGAAAGCTCAACAGCCTTTATAGACCTTCCCACCGAGAAAAACTCCACTCCGTACTCTACTTTGCTCCTTCTTCTGATGCCAGCGGTATCTATAAGGACAAAATCCTTTCCCTCGAAGGAGAAGGGAATCTCCACCGCATCCCTTGTGGTGCCCGGTATGGGCGATACTATAACCCTCTCCTCCCTGAGGATAGCATTTATTAGAGAGGACTTACCCACGTTGGGTCTTCCAAGGAAGGCTATGCGTATGCCTTCCAGGTTTTTTTCTTTTTCTTCGCCTACGAGCTCTATCAAGCTGTCAAGCAACTCACCCACACCCTTACCATGCTGGGCTGAGATGGGGAAAACCTTTTCAAACCCAAGAGAGTAAAACTCATAAACCCTATCGCTAAGCTCTTCCTGGTCTATCTTGTTTACCGCAAGGAAAACCCTATCTTTGTACGGATAGAGGAGTTTTGCTATATGCTCATCGCTTGCGGTAAGACCTTGCCTACCATCCACCACAAAAATAATAGCCTTAAACTTGTCTAAAACCCTTTGTATCTGCTTCTTTATAC
>JANWWY010000025.1 GCA_025057455.1 Aquificaceae bacterium | reverse complement strand
ATACTCACCACTTTCGAGCAGATAATTAGCATCTGCATTGGATATGGCACCTGTGCCTCTAGTAACTCTACCGTTCCCACTTACTATGTGGGCACCTAAGGACTGGGCTCTCACATCTCCTATGTTTACTTCCACCGTTTGACCGTATCTGGGTCCGTAGTGTATGTATTTGTTTGAAAAGGTTCCATCAAGAAGTTTTATGCCGTTATACTCCGTGTCTGTGCCTATTTTCTGTATGGCATCTACCAAGTTGTTTATCTCTCTCTGGAGGCTTGCTCTGGCATTAGGGTCGTTGATGTCGTTGGCAGCACGCACCGTTCTCTTGTAGATTTCATTTAATCTGTTGAATATCTGACCCGCGGAGCTTTCTGCTATTCTTAAGGCTGAAAGCCCAGTTTGAATGTTTCTGTTGCCCTCTTCAAGTCCTGAACCCACAATCATGAGCTGGTCTGCTATAAATAGACCCGCCGAGTCGTCAGCTGCGTTGAGTATTCTTAGACCTGTGGATAGCCTGAGAAGTGACTTGTTCATTTCTCTCTCGTTGGAGAGGATGGCGGTATGCGTGGCCGCCGCCTCAAAGTTGAAGTTCACTCTTAGTGCCATGTTTAACACCTCCTTTTAAGTTTTCTTATGTGTTATATCGGAAGTGTTGGGTAGTTTTTAAGTTTGACTAAATTATATAGGGATGCCTACCCTTGAAGCCTTTAACCTTAGAACTTCTCTTAGACCTGCAGGGGACCAGCCCAAGGCAATAGCGGAGCTCTTGGAAAACCTTGAATCCGGCGTAAAGGAACAGGTGCTACTGGGTGCCACTGGCACAGGAAAAACCTTCACCATAGCAAATGTAATAGCCAAGTACAATAAGCCCACGCTCATAATAGCTCACAACAAGATTCTTGCCGCACAGCTATACAGAGAGTTAAAGGAGCTGTTCCCAGACAACGCTGTAGAGTACTTCATATCCTACTACGACTACTATCAGCCCGAGGCATACATACCAGAGAAGGACCTATACATAGAAAAGGATGCAAGCATAAACGAAATTTTAGAAAGATACAGGCACTCCGCCACCGTGTCCGTTTTAGAAAGAAGGGATGTGATAGTAGTAGCCTCTGTCTCCTGCATCTATGGACTTGGCTCGCCAGAAGCTTATTACTCTATGAGGATATCCCTTGAGGTGGGTGCAAGAACGAGCCTTAGCAAGCTCATAAGAAAGCTCGTAGAGATTGGCTACGAAAGAAGTGATTATGCCATAAGAAGGGCTACCTTTGCGGTTAAGGGTAATGCCATTGAAATAGTTCCCTCTGATATGGAGGACCAGCTTATCAGGGTAGAGTTTTGGGATGACGAGGTAGAGTCTATAACTCTCATGGATGCTATCAACAGGCACAAAATAAAAGATTTAAAGAAGGTGGTTCTTTTCCCCGCTAGCCACTACGTGGCACCCAGGGAAGTAATAGAGGAAGCTCTTAGAGAAATAGAAAGGGACCTTATGGAAAGGCTTGACTGGTTTAAGTCCCAGGGCAAACTGGTGGAAGCTCAAAGGCTCTATCAGAGAACCATGCACGATATAGAAATGATAAGGGAGCTTGGGCACTGTAAAGGTATAGAAAACTACTCGAGGTATTTTGACGGAAGAAAACCAGGAGAGCCCCCATATACACTGCTTGATTACTTCCCCGATGACTTTTTAGTTATAGTGGACGAGTCTCATGTAACCATCCCTCAGGTGAGGGCTATGTATAACGGAGACAGGTCCAGAAAAGAAAAGCTTGTCGAATACGGGTGGAGGCTTCCTTCCGCTTTGGACAACAGACCTCTGAAGTTTGAGGAGTTTTTAGAAAAGCTGAACCAAACCATATACATGTCCGCAACACCCGGCGATTGGGAGATTCAGAGAAGCAAGGGCATCATAGTTGAACAGATAGTGCGTCCCACTGGTCTTTTGGACCCGCTTGTAGAGGTCCGTCCGACGAAAAACCAGCTGGAAGACTTAATAAAGGAAATTCAAGAAAGGAGGAAAAGAAAGGAAAGAACTCTTGTGCTAACGACCACTAAAAGGCTTGCGGAGGAGGTCTCAGAATACTTAAAGGAAAGAGGCATAAAGGCAAAGTACATGCATTCAGACCTTGATGCCATAGAAAGGGCAAAGGTGGTTAAAGAACTGAGGGAGGGAACCATAGAGGTCATAGTAGGTGTAAACCTGCTCAGGGAAGGACTTGACCTACCTGAGGTTTCTCTGGTTGCCATACTGGAGGCTGACAAAGAGGGTTTTCTGAGAAGCTATACTTCTCTGATTCAGACCATAGGTCGTGCGGCTAGGAACATAAACGGAAAGGCCATACTCTATGCGGACAGGATAACAGAATCCATGAAAAGAGCCCTAGAGGAAACCAACAGAAGAAGGCAGATACAAGAAAGTTATAACAAAGAGCATGGAATAACACCCAAGAGCATAGTAAAACCAATAAAAGAACTGCTTGCCATAGAAGAGCTTGACTATGTGAAACTTCCCCTAAAACTACCCAAAGGCATATCCTCAGAGGATGACCTAATAGAAAGAATAAGCAAACTGGAAAAGGAAATGTGGGAGTGTGCCAAAAGATGGGAGTTTGAAAAGGCAGCCAAGCTTAGAGATGAGATTAAACAGCTTAGAGAACTTTTAAAACTCCTATAATTTTTCTATGGCACATAAATTTGACCCATCTAAACTAAAAAAGTTGGATGACCCAGAGAGGCTTGAGCTTTTCAACCCAGAAAAGACATTAAAGGAGTTTGGACTTCGGGAGGGAATGATAGCCCTGGATGTGGGGACTGGTGCTGGCTTTTACATTCCCTACATATCAAAGTTGGTGGGTGATAAGGGCAGGGTATATGCGGTAGATATAGAGCCTCTGGCTGTAGAGTATGCTACCCAAAAGGTTAAAAATCTTGGACTTTCTAACGTAGAGGTTTTGCTCTCGGAAGAAAACCGCATACCTTTGCCCGATGATGTAGTAGACTTTGTATTTATAGCCTTTGTGTTCCACGAGTTGGAAAACCCTATAGCTTTTATGGAGGAGGTCAAAAGGGTATGCAAACCTATTGCCTATGTATCTATAATAGATTGGAAGAAGGAGGATAGAGATAAAGGACCGCCCAAAGAAGAGGTTTATTCCGAATGGGAGGTGGGGCTTATGTTGGAAGAAGCAGGACTAAGAGTGGGTAGGATGGTAGAGCTTGGCAAGTACTGTTTCGGTGCCTACGCCATGGTAGTAAAGGAAGAACCTCAAAAGTTTCAAAGCCCAATAAGGATACCGCCAGGCATCCTATGAAAAGCGTAAGAGAACGCCTAAAGAATGCAGGCGTTGAACTGGAGAGCAGATACATGATTTATAGAACAGAAAACAGGGTTTTAATAGTCCCTTACTACCACATGAGAACTATAGAATTAAGGGGGAGTAAGGTCATTATTTCCACGGGAGGTATAGAGAAAATAATTCTTGATATGGTCTCTGAAGAGATAGCTTATCAGCTTTTTGAAGAATTAAAACTTCATTTAGAAAGGATATATCTTTGAACCGCCAGCTATGGCTGGCACTATGGACAAAACATCACCATCCTTTAGGTTGGTATCAAGACCTTTAAGAAACCTTATATCCTCATCGTTCACATAGAGATTTACAAATTTCCTAACTTCACCTTGTTCATCCACCAGCCTTTCCTTAAAGCCAGGGTAAGCTTCTTCAAGCTTTTCTATGGCTTCTCTAACGGTGCTGGCTTGCACTTGAATCTCACCCTGTCCGTTGGTAATCCTTCTCAATGGTGTGGGGACTCTTACTGTGACAGCCATGCTTAACCTCCACACATATTATAACATACGTTTGAGTCATAGACTCTCTCTTGCAAAGGCAGATAATGTGGTAGTCAATAAGTGTTTTCTGAGATGAATTTATTCAAACTTTTGGTTAGCAATCAAACGGAAATTAGGTGCAAACAGCCCTGTGCGAGGCCTTATTTAAGCTTGTACCCAATGTATAATGGAAAGATGAGACTTTCAATAGCTTTGGTGTGCATAATGCCTTTTTTTATTTCTTCCTGTGTCTCAGTTGTGTTAGTTGGCGACCCCTTAAGTTCAGAAGAGCGTGTAAACTTGGGATACATATACGAACTGCGGGGCAGGTATGACCTTGCGGAAAAGGAATACGCAAAAGCCATAAGAAGGGACAAGAAAAATTGGCTAGCATACTACAACCTTGGCAACATATACGCTAGAAGAGGAGATTGGGACAAGGCTCAAGACCTTTATGAAGAGGCTTTGTCCATAAGGTGGGAGCCAGATGTGCTAAACAACCTTGCCTACGTACTTATGAAAAAGGGGGACTATTGCTCAGCACTTTGGACTATACAAGAAGCATTGAAGAAGCATGTGAAAGAGGAGTACACAAAAACAAAGGAAGAGATAGTAAAAGCAATAGAGAATAGCGGTGTGAGGTGTCTATCCCTTGAAAGGGAAGGGGAATCTCGGTAAGGGCATACCCTGCATGCCCTTTAGCTTCTTTATGATTTTTTTCATCTCTTCGTAATCCTTTAAAACCTTGTTCACATCAGACACGGTGGTTCCACTACCCTTTGCAATCCTTTGCTTTCTACTCATGTTTATGATTTTTGGGTTTCTCCTTTCCTGTTTGGTCATGGAAAGGATTATTGCCTCGGTCTTCTTAAACTTTTTTTCGTCTATTTTAAGGTTTTTTAATTGTGGACCTATTCCGGGAAGCATGCCGAGAAGCTTATCCAAAGGTCCCATGCTCTTTATAAACCTTATCTGCTTTAGCATGTCCTCTAAGTCAAACTCACCCTTAAGAACCTTATGAGCTAATGCCTGTGCCTCATCCTCGGGTATAACTCTGTTGGCCTTTTCCAGAAGCGTCTGTATGTCACCAAGTCCTAATATCCTCTGGGCTATTCTGTCAGGGTAGAAAGGTTCTATGTCTTCTATTTTCTCCCCTACACCTATAAACTTAACGCCAACACCCAAGGCTTCCTTTACCGATAGGGCTACACCACCTCTTGCATCACCGTCCATCTTTGTAAGCACCACACCAGTAAGACCTAAGATTTCATGGAAGGTTTTTGCTGCCTCCAGGGCGGACTGACCTTGCATGGCATCCGCCACATATAGAACTTCGGAAGGCTTTACTACTTCCTTTATAGCCCTTAACTCTTCCATCAGCTCTTCGTCTATATGAAGCCTTCCCGCTGTGTCCAGTAAAAGATACTCCACACCTTCAGCCTTAGCCCTTTCTACCGCCTTCCTCGCTATCTCTACTGCGGTAAGTCCTTCTTCAAAACCATAGTAGGTTATTCCTATCTTATCCGCAAGCCTCTGTAGCTGGAGCATGGCAGCAGGTCGTCTTATGTCTGTGGAACTCACCGCCACCTTAAACCCGTGCCCCTTGAGATGGTTGGCTATTTTGCCTATTGTGGTTGTTTTACCAGTTCCCTGAAGACCTACAAAGAGTACAACGCCTCTGTTTAAATCTTGCTTTTGTCCTCCGAGAGTATTTATCAGCTCCTCGTATATGGTTATGAGAAAGCTATCCTGCGGTGATGGGCTTTGGGCAAGGTCTTCTCTTAAGGCTCTTTCTCTTACCCTCTTTATAAAACTTTTTACCACATCGTAGTCTACATCCGCCTCCAAAAGGGCGGACCTTACATCTCTGAGTATATCGTTTATTTGCTTTTCTGTGAGCTTTCTTGTGTCTCTTATCCTTCCCAAAGCCTTGCTAAATTTTTCTGTGAGCAATTCCAGCATAAGGTTTAGTATAATACACACTATGCCCACTTTCAAGGTAGCAGTTTTAGAAGGAGATGGAATAGGTCCTGAGGTGGTATCCTCCGCCCTAAAGGTTTTGAAAAGATTGGAGGCTCTCTCGGGTTTTAGTCTTGTTTTTGAAAAAGCTCTCATAGGTGGCTGTGCCATAGACCAGAAGGGGACACCTTTACCCCAGGAAACCTTGGAGCTTTGCCTTAGGTCGGATGCAGTGCTTTTGGGTGCGGTGGGTGGTCCCAAGTGGGATGATTTACCCACCGACAAGAGACCCGAGAGGGGACTGCTTGGTATAAGAAAGGCTCTTGACCTTTATGCTAACCTAAGACCTGCAAAAGTATATGAACCGCTAATTTCTTCCTCACCCCTAAAGGAAGAAGTGGCAAGGGGTACAGATTTTATCGTAGTAAGAGAACTCACGGGCGATGTTTACTACGGTGAGCCACGTGGCATATTTGTGCAGGAAGGTAAGAGGGTGGGGATAAACACCATGAAATACACCGAGGAGGAAATAAGAAGGGTCGTAAGAAAAGCCTTTGAAATAGCACTTCAGAGGCGGAAAAAGCTCACGAGCGTGGATAAGTCTAACGTACTGGAAGTAAGCAGTCTTTGGAAGGCTGTAGTAGAAGAAGAAGCGAGGAATTATCCAGAAGTGGAGCTTGAACACCTGTATGTGGATAACTGTGCCATGCAGATAGTTAGGAGACCTTCTTCCTTTGACGTTATAGTTACTGGAAACATCTTTGGGGACATACTGTCAGATGAAGCAGCGGTGATAACTGGGAGCTTGGGAATGCTTCCTTCTGCAAGCCTTGGCGATAGGTATGCCCTGTACGAGCCTGTGCATGGCTCAGCCCCAGATATAGCGGGCAAAGGCATAGCAAACCCAATAGCCACCATACTGTCTGCAGGCATGATGCTTAGATACTCTTTTGGTCTCCCAAAAGAGGCGAATGCAGTAGAAAAGGCAGTGGAAAGAGTCCTCCATAGGGGTTACAGAACTCCAGACATATACAGCGATGGTTGTATAAAAGTGGGCACCGATGGCATGACAGAGGCTATAATAAGTGCTTTGGAGGAGGTATGGGCAGACTTATCCTAATACTTACCCTACTAATATCCTTTGGAGTAAAGGCACAGGATGTTTTCGAAAGAGTAAGAGAATTTTTCGGGAGAGAAGGCTACGTAGTCAAAGTTGAAGGTCAGAGGCTACTCGTGGACCTTGGAAAAGACAAGGTAAAAGTTGGCGAGGAGTTTGACTTGTTTAGGGAAGGGAAAGAGATAGTGCATCCCGTAACAAAGCAGGTCATAGGCAGGGAAAGAGAGAGAATTG
Source organism: Aquificaceae bacterium (assembly GCA_025057455.1). Taxonomy (GTDB): domain Bacteria; phylum Aquificota; class Aquificia; order Aquificales; family Aquificaceae; genus Pampinifervens. The sequence goes on along the minus strand of JANWWY010000025.1, from coordinate 13,094 downwards.
GGAAGATTAGGATAGAAGACGTGCAGGTGGGTTTTTCTTACGCAAGGCTCTTGGAAGGTTTTGCAAAGGAAGGGGACAGAATAAGGCTTAGGGCTGAAAGTGTATGCTTTGATGGCTCCGAAGAGCTCTTCTATAGATTTAGGTCCGTTATACCAGACCTAAAAAAAGCTAAGGCTTGCACCTATGACCTGAAGGAAATGAGGGACGGCGTGGGCGTAGATTTTAGGGGAAATCCAATAGCCTTTTTCCCGACTCAGCCTGCGGTATTGGGCATAGAAAGGGCGGGAATAGAGGATATAAACCTATTGGCAAAGGGCAAGCTATTACGTTCTTTGCCTTCCTTACCCCTTTCCGCAGACTTGTGCGATATTACTGGAACTGGCAAGGAATTTTTGGTAGTTTTGTACCAAGGGAGGGTGGAAGTTTACGAGCTTCTTAAAAATGACCTTGTAAAAAGGTTTGATTACGGGCTTCCTGCTGGAGTTTCGGTGGGCTTGCAGTGTGGTAGGATAGGGGAAGGTAGCCAAGACCTTGTGCTGGTAAACGTGGTTAGCGGGGACTCCGCAAACTCTCTCATATTAAGGGCTGTGGGGGACAGCTTTGTTCCCATCGTAAGAAACATTCCCTACATGCTTGCGGTTTTGAACAAGGAAAGACCAAAAGAGAGCTTTATAGGTCAGAGGTACAATTTCAGGGATAAGTTTGGTCAAACCGTAAGGCTCTCCTTAGAGGGGGAAAGAATCAGGGAGACGGGTGCTTTCCTTGCACCTAGAGGCTTTAGGATAGACAGTGCTTTTTCTTTTGGAGACTATCTAGTGTTTACGGATAGTGCTGGTAGGGTAAGGGTTTTTAGGGGTGATGCGGAAGTCTTTTCTACGGAAGAGGGTTTCGGTGGCTCTTATACACTGGTAGAGATTCCTATGGAACAGGGTAAGATAAACTTTCTGTTTAATCCCAAGGGCACTCAAGCAAGATTTTTAAACTTTCAGGTGGCTTTCGTGGTAAAAAATCATACGGGAATGGTTCAGAGATTTCTTGACATAGTCAAATACAGCAGGGGTGAGCTTTTCTTGATAGGTGAAAAGCGTAAAGACCTTTTGTTTATAAAGCCTCTGAGGGGTGCAACCTTTGAAGAGAGCATCCAGGCGGTCCTAACTACAAAGGATGGAAGGGTGTTGGTCCTTACTGGAAGAACTGGTGTTCTCACTATACAGAGCAGGGGTGAGGTTTATGAGCTTGAACTAAGAGCCCTATAACTTCTCCTGCACAAGCACCCTAAACCTTTCTCCCATGCTTATCAACACAGTCTTTAATCTTGATAGCCTTTCTATGTCCTCTGGCAATTGGGAAAAGCTAAGCTTTTCCAGTTCCTCCAAAAAAACGGGACTGCTAAGAAGAAAATCTCTAAGGTTTCCAAAAAACACTTCCCGCAGTCCAAATTCTCTACCATACTCTTGAAGAAGGGAAAAGTTTACGTGGGCGGTTATGTCCATGCCCTCTTCTGGCCTGTTGTGAAGGCGATGAGCCTTGTAGCCTACTACAGTCCCATGGGGAAATCTTGAAATTTCGTGTGATAGGTATCCGTAGTCTATCACTATGTGATAGCCATCTATGAGGCTTTCTGATATTACCTTAAGAAAATCTACACAATCAAGGCATACCTCAACAGTTTGCTTCAGACCCTCGTAGCCCATCCTGCGTAAAACACTCTCTATGCGAGGGTCAGAAATTTCTGTCCAAACTTCTTCCTTACCCCGTATAAACAGCTCCTTTCCCTCCCTTATCACATGCACTGGCAAACAATCAAAAAATTCATTAGAAAATATCACTCCCCTTATAGGTGGCAAGGAATCTATCCAGAGAACTTTTCCCTCAAAATCCCTCAATCTACTCCTTTGGAGTTCTATTAGCTCGGTGCTAAAGTCGTATATGAGATAGTTTACTCTCTGGTAAACCTTTGGCTCTTTTTTCTTTAGGTAGCTCAATATATCGTATGCCAGTGCTCCAGAGCCACCACCCAACTCAAGAAGGGTTGGATTGGGGAGATGTCTTATAAGTTGAACCATATAATCCGCAAGAGTATAGCCAAAGGCTTTGTCAAGCTCTGGAGCGGTGAAAAAATCTCTACGAAAGTCAGAGCGGTAGTATTCTTTCACTTTCTGAGACATCCAATCCCTAAAAGATATCATCCTGGAGGCCACTCCATTTTTCGCCCCGCTATAAAGTGAAGATGCAAGTGGAAGACGCTTTGACCTGCATCCTTACCCACATTAAACACGAGCCTGTAGCCCCCCATTAGATTCTCATCTGGTGCATAACCTAAGTCCTCACCCAGCTTTCTTGCTACGTAAAACATGTGCCCAACAAGGGGCTCATCCTCTGGCTCAAGAGTCTGGATACCAGTTATGTGTTTCTTCGGAACTATGAGAATGTGTGTAGGTGCTACAGGGTTTATGTCGTGGAAGGCATAAACTAAGCTATCCTCATACGCACCCTTTGAAGGCAACTCCTTCCTTACTATCTTGCAAAAAATGCAGTCTTGCATAGTCTACCTCCCAGAAGTAGAATTATAAGCTAATTTGAAATCTTTCTCTGAGGTGTTTGATAATCTCTGAAAACACCTCTTCCTCACTTTTGGTGGCATCTATTAGCACTATCCTCTCCTTTTCCTGATGGGCTATCAGAATGTATGCATCCCTTACTCTTCTTAAGTAGCTCTTGTCTTCAAATCGTGTTTTCTTACTTCCCAACCTTTGAAAGGCTATTTCAATGGGCACGTTTAAAAGAAAAGTAATGTCTGGCTTTCTGCCTCTTATGGCTATGTGGTTGAGAATGTTGACGGTACCTAAGTTTATCTCTCTTCCATAACCCTGATAAGCGACTGTGGAGTCTATAAATCTGTCAATTATTACTATCTTCCCTTCTTTTAAGTCTGGAAAGACTCTTTCCCACACCAGGCTTGACCTTGCGGTCTCAAAAAGAAGGAGTTCTGTGGTTGGGTCTGTCTCAAAATCTAAAACAAGCTCCCTTATTTTTTCCGCCAAGGGTGTGGAGCCTGGGTCTCTGTAAAGGGATACCTTGTAGCCCATGTTCTTTAAGTGCTCGTATAGCCTTCTTGCCTGCGTGCTTTTACCGGAGCCGTCTATGCCTTCAAAGGTTATGAGCATCTTCTCTCACCTGCCTGTGAATTCTCCTTGAGAGGTTGGTCATAAGCTCGTAGGGTATGGTGCCAGCCAGTTTGGCAAGGTCTGTAAAGCTCTGGCTTTCGCCCACTATCTCCACCCAGTCTCCTACCTTTGCATCCGTGCCAGTTAGGTCCACCATAGTCATGTCCATGGTTATATTTCCTATTATTCTTACTGCCTTACCCTTGTAATAGAGGCTAGCCTTGTTGGAAAGGCTTTTCATGAGACCATCCGCATAACCAAAGGCTACCACACCCACCATCGTGGGTTTTTGTGTTACGTACGTCCTTGAGTAGGAAACTCCAAAGTTGGCAGGAAGCGTTTTTACGGATATGAGCTGGGCTCTTAGCTCAAGGGCCTTTTTTAAGCTTACTGGATAATCTTGCATGGGCTTTTCCCCATAGAGGGCAAGCCCCACCCTTATGTGAGTAGTGAAGGGTATGCGATAAACAATTCCCGCAGAGCTTTCTACGTGCACATACTTTAGCCTTCCATGCCTTTCCGCTATTCTCCTAAAGGCTTCTATCTGAAGTTGAGAGTATTTGTAATCTAGTGGACTGGAAAGGTGCGTAAGAATGCCCTCCACCCTTTCATCCTCTACTGCTTCTTCCAAAAAGCCAAGCCTCCCCATGCCCGTGTCATATTTGACTTGTATGGGTATGTTTATACCTTCCAAAGCTCTTAGGTGTTCTCTGTGGGAAACCACAGGTGTCAGACCATACTCCACAAAAGCCTTTTCTTCCCCCTTGAGCACTCCACCCAAAACCAATATCTTTTTCTTTACTCCAGCCCTTCTAAGCTCTACACCTTCTTCCACGCATGCCACTGCAAAGGCGGAGACCTCTTTGAGCTTTTCAAGCACCGATACCACATGAACGGCTCCCACGCCATAGGCATCAGCCTTCACAACTGCAATCATAGGCTTTCCAGAAAATTTACACATACTTCTGACATTTTCCCTTATACTCTCTGCTCTGATTTTTAACTCAGCCCTAGGCATGTAATCTATGTATTATCTCACATGTGGCTATAATACTATGGAATGAAGGCAATACTCATAACCGCTACGGATACCGGTGTCGGGAAGACTTTTATAAGCTACAATCTTGTGTATGCCCTTAAAGAAAGGGGTGTAAAAGTTGGCTATCTTAAGCCCGTTGAAACAGACGTTTCTGACATGCCACAAGATGGTAGTCTTTTAGCATCTGTAACGGGTCAGCCACTTGAAGAAGTAGTGCCTGTCAGGTTTAGGTTGCCACTTTCTCCCTACGCAGGCACGCTGGAAGAGGGTAAAGAAGTATCCCTTGATAGCCTAAAAAGGCACTACGAAGAAATGCTAAAAAGGTACGATTTTATAGTGGTGGAAGGTGCTGGTGGTGTGGCTGTGCCTGTAAAAAGAGACTACAACTATGCTCATCTTGCAAGAGATTGGAGCTTAAAAACTCTGCTGGTGGCAAGAGCAGGCCTCGGCACCATAAACCACAGTTTTTTAAGTTGGTATTACATGAAATCTATGGATGTGGAACCCATTGCCATAGTTATGAATGGTTTTGAAGGTAAGGATGTATCCGAGAGGACAAACCCTACTATAGTAAAAGAGCTTACTGGGTTAAAAGTAGTACAGATTCCAAAGATAGAAGGATTGCTGTTGCCTTCCAACTACAGAGACTTACTTGCTGAGCTTGTCGGGTTCTAAACGATAGTAAAAGGCTACCCTTTCCACAAGCTCCCTAAAGTGTGGTGCAGCAACTGTTCCACCGTATGGGTCTGAACCTCTGGGATTATCCACCATTATGCCTGCTATGTATTTAGGTTTTATGGCTGGAAAGTAACCAACAAAATAGGTCACCAGTTTATCCCTTGAATACCTACCGGTGCTAAAGTCAAACTTTTGAGAGGTTCCAGTCTTTCCAGCAATGCTAAAATACTCAGACATAGCTCTTTTTGCGGTTCCTTCTTCTACAACCTTAGTCAGGTTTGTCTGAAGCCAAGCCAAGACCTGTGGTGAAAATATATTATCCCTCAGTATCTGTGTTTTTTCCTCAAGAAGAATCTTAGGCTTTACTATTCTGTTGGTGGCAAAAGCGTTAAAGCTTGCGCACAGGTTAAGCAAGTTTGATGCCATTCCTTGACCTATGCTTGCGTAGAGTATGTTTGCGGGATAGTTAAAGTTTGGGAGTTTAGGGCTCGTTTCGCCTGGTAGTACGCCAAACTTATCCTTCATATGCACACGTTCCATGATTTCTTCCACATCCCTCTTAGAAAGAAACCTTGCTACCTTTATGGTGCCTACATTAGAGGACTTTATTAGCACCTGCTCAAGGGTAAGACTTCCAGAAGGTTTAACGTCCTTTACATACCTGCCAAAAACCTCCGTTTTTCCCCCTTCTGTATTTATCCATACTCCTGGTCTTATGTATCCCTTTTGTAGTGCCTGACCTATAAAAAAGGGTTTCATGACAGAGCCTGGTTCAAAAAGGTCAGTAACTACAAAGTTTCTCCTTTGATGAGCTGGATAATTGGCGTAATAGTTTGGGTCGTACGTTGGATAGTTAGCCACTCCCAATATATCACCATTCTGGGCATCCATAACCAATATGCCTACTCTATCTGGGTTCCACTGTTTAACTATTTTTTCCCTTATGTCTTCGAGTATGGTTTGCACACCTAAATCTATGGTTAGTCTTATGTTTGTGCTTTCCATATCTTCTGGGAGAGGTGCTATGGCTAACTTCCCAAGGTAGAAAACCCCCTTTATTTCTCTCCCCTTAAGCTCTTTGTTAAACATATACTCTATACCGTCAAGACCTTCTCCGTCAGCCCCCACAAATCCTAATAGGTTGGAGGCAAGACTTCCATGAGGATATAACCTTTTGTAGTCCTCATGGATACCCACAGCCCTACTATTCTCAGTATCCCTTATAACGCTTTTTATGTAAGGCAGGTATGCCCTGTCTAAGTGTCTAATTATCCATACGAACTTCTTTTCGGAGTTGAGCTTTTCTCTGATTTCCTTCTCACTTACCTCAGACAAGGCTGACAGTCTCCTTATGAGTTCTTCTCTGTTTTCAACTAACCGGGGAAAGGCATACACCGAAATGGTGGGTATGCTGATGGCAAGTCCATTGCCTTTTCTGTCTTCTATAGACCCTCTTGGTGCGGAAAGTTTAACTACAGAGGCTTTTGGAAACTTTTCCACAACCTTCTCCACATACTCCTCTCTTCCTATAAGCTGAATGTAGGCATACCTGCCCACAATTATAAGAAGAGCTATAAGGCTTAGTGCAGAGAGGAGCAAAATTTTTGCATTGCTACCCTTAAGCTCTTGCATACTCTAAGGCTAAGCTAACGAACTCCTTAAATATACCCTTGGAATCGTGCGGTCCCGGAGAGGCTTCTGGATGGTACTGAACGCAGTATATGGGCAGGTATTTGTGGCGAAAGCCTTCCAAAGTCTCATCCAGGAGATTTATATGGGTCACCTCCACATCCCTAAGAGTATCTGGGTCTACCGCAAAGTTATGGTTTTGGGCTGTTATCTCTATGTGCCCATCCCTTAGGTCCTTTACAGGATGGTTTCCGCCATGGTGTCCAAACTTAAGCTTGTAAGTCTTTCCACCGAGAGCAAGACCTATTATCTGATGTCCCAGGCATATACCCATTATGGGCATGCTTTCCATGTATTTTCTCACCAGCCTTATACCCTCCACTACCCTTTGAGGGTCTCCAGGACCGTTTGACAAGAATATGGCATCTGGTTTTATTTCCTCAATATACTTTTCTACCCCGTAGGGGGGCAATACAACCACCCTGGCACCCTCTTGGGTGAGCCTTCTGAGTATGTTCCTCTTTACTCCATAGTCTACGACCGCTATCAAAGGCTTTTCATTGTCTTTAATCAGGTACCCCCTTTTTAAGTCCCAATCGCCCTCTTTCCAGTGGTATACGCTCTTTGTTGCCACCAATTCCACCAGGTTAAGATTGGATATATCGGGAACATTTCTTGCTTTTTCCACGAGCTTTACTGGGTCTGTTTCCTCTGCGGAGATTACACCTCTGAGGGCACCCTTCTCCCTTATTTTCTTGACCAAAGCCCTTGTATCTATTCCACCTATTCCCACTACGCCCTTTTCTGCCATGTACTCATGGAGGCTCTTTTTTGCCCTCCAATTGCTGTAGATGGGGGACAGCTCCTTTATAACCAGTCCGTTAGCTTGAACCTCTGTGGATTCCACATCTTCGTAGTTGACCCCATAGTTTCCTATCTGGGTGTATGTCATGACTACAATCTGACCTTTATAAGAGGGGTCTGTAATAATTTCCTGGTAGCCTGTCATGGATGTGTTAAAAACAACCTCCCCTTGAGTTTCTCCATGAGCACCGAAAGAGTAACCTACAAAGTAGCTTCCGTCTTCAAGGGCTAATATAGCTCTCTTCATGAGTTTTATTTTAATACGGAGAGGGCGGGATTCGAACCCGCGGTAGGGCTGTTAACCCTACAACTCCTTAGCAGGGAGCCGCCTTCGGCCTCTCGGCCACCTCTCCAAAGGGGCTAATAGTATAACATAAACAACTTACCTCCCAAAACAAGCTCAATGGCAAACATTTAAGTTTTGGATACAGCCTTCCAAATACGATGCAGTGCTATAAGTATAACCAAGGACACAAGGGACACGTAAAGAATGCCCATGAAGGCGTTTACGTAATTGTTAAATACTATTCTCTGGGCTATTTCCAGACTTTGAACCGTTGGAGGAAGCTTGCCCGGTTGTATTGCCTTAGAGAGCCACTCCGCCTGAGAGAGAAACCCTATAGCCTTGTCGGAATGGAATACCCTCTGTAGTCCCGCAGTTATAGTGTTTACCGCAAGGAAAAGAGCTGGAAGTGCTGTAAGCCATGCGTATTTCAACCTTCCACTGTTGACTAAGTATACTGTAGCTATAACCAAAGCGGTGGTAGCCAAAAGCTGGTTAGATATGCCAAAGAGGGGCCACAGCGTCTTTATACCACCGTAGGGGTCCACGACGCCCACATACAAAAAGTATCCCCATGCAAAGACAGTAATACCGCTCGTAAGTAGATTCACCCAGAGGTTTCTGTAGTCTTTGAAAACGGGATGTATATTTGAAAGGAGGTCTTGAAGTATGTATCTCCCAACCCTCGTACCCGTATCTATGGTGGTTAGGATAAAAACCGCTTCAAAAAGTATAGCAAAGTGATACCAGAAGGCAAGGAGAGCTTCACCCGTTATTTTGGCAAATATTAGAGCCATGCCTATAGCAAGGGCTGGGGCTCCCCCTGTTCTTGAAAGGATGGTTGGCTCTTCTATCTTTTTGGCTATTTCTTGAAGATACTCGGGCGTGATGTAAAAGCCCCAGCTGGATATTTTTGCGGCGGCTTCCTGCACAGTTTTTCCTATCTCTGAGGCTGGACTATTTATGGCAAAGTACAGACCAGGCTCCATGGAAACGGCCGCTATCAGAGCCATAATGGCTACAAAGGACTCACCCAGCATGCTACCATAACCCACCAAACGCACATGGCTTTCCTTGTCTAAAAGTTTTGGGGAGGTTCCAGAGGATATTAGAGCATGAAAGCCCGAAACCGCACCGCAGGCTATGGTTATGAAAAGAAAGGGGAAAAGTTCCCCTTTCCAGACGGGTCCGTAGCCCGTATAGGCAAACTGAGTAAGTGGTGGCATCTTTATTTCTGGATTGGCTAAAGCCACAGCGATGGCTATCAGCACTATAGTTCCAAGCTTTAAGAAGGTGCTAAGGTAGTCTCTTGGTGCCAGTAGAAGCCAAACGGGTAAAACGGAGGCAAAGAAACCGTAAATCATAAGAGCTATAGCCAAGCTCGGTTCTGATAGGGTGAATACTCTGCCAAGGGTCTCGTGCTGTGCCACAAGCTTGCCAAGATACAAACTAAGGAGCAAAGCTATAACGCCAAAGGCAAAGGAATGCAAAACCGCACCCGGTCTTACGTGCCACATGTACACGCCCATGAGCATGGCTATGGGTATGGTCATAAAAACGGAAAAGGTAGCCCACGGACTTTCCGCAAGAGCCTTTATGACCACAAGCCCAAGCACCGCCAAAAGGATGATAAGTATGCTGTAGACCACAAGAAGGGTTATAAGACCCCCAAACCTTCCCAACTCTTCTCTTGCTATCTGTCCCAAGCTTTTTCCACCCTTTCGCATAGATATGGTAAGGATTACCATATCCTGAACTGCACCAGCCAACAGAACGCCAAAGAGAATCCAGAGAGTTCCCGGTAGGTATCCCATCTGGGCTGCCAGGACTGGACCTACAAGAGGACCAGCTCCAGAGATAGAGGCAAAGTGGTGTCCAAAAAGCACCCACTTGTTGGTAGGCACGTAATCAAGTCCATTGTAAAACCTGTGGGAGGGTGTGGGTATGCTATCATCCACCTGAAAAACCTTGTAGGCAATAAAGTAAGAATAGTACCTGTAGCCTATAACGTATATGCACAGGGTAGCTATAAGAAGCCAAACAGCTCCCACAGGCTCACCCCTTGACAGAGCGAGCACTGCCAGGGACACAGCACCGGTGATTGAAAGGGCAATAAGTATAAGCCTATCCTTCCACCTCATTTAAGGTGTTTGTTGAAGAAGGATATAGTTTTTTCCCATACATCGTTTGCATATTCTTCGTGGTAAACCTCTGGTCTTGTGTTGTTGAAGAAGGCATGGTCTACACCCGTGTATATTAAAAACTGTGCATTGATGTTATGCTTATTGCACTCCTCTATGGCTCTTACCACATCGGATAGCGGTATAAAGGCATCTTTGCCCGCATGCACCGCAAGTACAGGAGCTTTTATCTTTGAAAAGTCTATGGGGACGATGTTATAAAGTCCATAGTATGGAGCAAGAGCCTTAAAGTCCTGAGCAAACTTAGAGCCAAAGTACCAAGTACAAGTTCCACCACAACAAAAACCCGTTGCTCCCAGCATAAACTCCCCTATCCTGGCAACATAGCCCATGTCTTGTTCCTTAAAGTAAGCTACGGAAGCACTCACCATAGCTTCAACTTCTGAAAGCCTATTCTGGAACATATCCTGCATGAGTTTTCCGGCTTTTTCTGGGTTGTCGGCGGTCTCACCCTTGTAGAGGTCAATTGCAAAAGCGAAAAAACCCTCTTTTGCGTATCTTTCACAAACATCTTTTATGTGGTCCACAAGCCCCCACCACTCATGGAATACGAAGACCATGGGACCTTTACCGAACTCAGGCTCCGCAAGATAACCAGAGACTTCAACTCCGTCCCTCTTGAAGGATATCATCCTTCCCATGTTACACCTCCTTCTTGGTTTTGTTGAATATTTTAAGCTAAATGTATTTTCGTTACAAGCCCTACTTAAGAAAATATCATCTAAAACTCTTTTTATCTTCAAATTATCTTAGCTATAAGACTTGACAAACACTGAAAAGTGATTTATATCATTAATAGAAATCAAGAACAAGGAGGTGGACGATGGCGCACGAGGGAACCCATGCGGCACATCACGAGACCAGCGTATGGGCCCTGCCCGCAGGTCTGTCAAGCTTTTTCCTCTCCCTTGCTGCCATAGCTTACTTCACTTGGAAGTTGGCTCTTCTGGCGGTTGTTACAGGGGGTGTTGGTCTTGCCCTACTGGCGATAGGCATAGCGGGTTGGGCTAACGAGTATTTCTCAAAGGGCCATGACGAGGGCTTGGGCTTTCAGGGCATAGTTTGGTTTGTGTTTGCGGAGGCTGTCATCTTCGGAACAGTTTTTGCGGGCTTTTGGATGGCAAGGGTTGCTCATGCGGATGTGTGGGTAAGGGAATGGATTCCACCGGGCGGGATGAATCTGCTGTTAGTGGCACTCCTTACCCTTATCCTGTGGACTTCCAGCTTCACCATATGGAAGGCGGAGCACAGCCTAGAGCAAAGGGACCTCGGTGGATACAGACTCTGGCTTATAGCTACGATGGTGTTAGGAACTGTGTTCCTTGTTATTCACGCATGGGAATGGCTCCATCTGTGGTCTAAAGGCTTTACCATAAGTGCCAACATGTACGGCACTGGCTTTTATATGCTAACTGGCATCCACGCTTCTCACGTGCTTGTGGGTCTTGGTATGCAACTTATACTGCTGATAAATAGCGGAAAGGCTCTTAACAAGAAGACACCGGCGAGGGCAGCCAGCTACTACTGGCACTTTGTGGACCTTGCTTGGCTTTTGGTAGCCGGCACCGCTTACATAGTGGGCTCCTTTGGTAAGTTTTAGGCCATGAAAGGGTTAATCCTTCTTCTCCTGACTTGGGTCTTTACCTTTGGCACACCACAACCTAAACATACACCCAGTGCCTTTGATGCCGGCATAATGAGAATAGAGGAAGAAAAGTATCTTGGCAACAAGGTTGCGGACATAACCTTTACCGCGGAAGACGGAAAGACCTACAGGCTCTATGAACTTCTAAAGAACAGACCCACAGCCCTTATACTTGCCTACTTTACCTGTGATTCCGCCTGCCCACTCATAGTTAAGTCTGCCTTAGAAGCCACAAAGTCAATAGGAAAGGATGCCAACCTTCTGGTGCTATCCTTTGATAAAGAGGATACCCTACAAGATATAAAGAGGTTTAAAGCTCAGCTGGGTGTAAATAATCCCTTGTGGACCTTTGGTATTGCTTCTGAGGATCAGATTAACAAACTTACCCAGTCCTTGGGCTACAGGTTTTTCTATTCTCGCCAGGACAGGGTGTTTGTCCATCCTAACGTAGTCATCTTCATTGCACCAGACGGAAAAATAGTTAGGTATCTTTACGGCATATCCCCCAGAGAAAGGGACTTTCGCATAGCCCTTGCGGAGGCAGAGACCTTTAGAATCACAAGGAACACCATAGTAGATGTGGCTTACATGGTGTGCTACAAGTACGACCCAAACACGGGGAAGTATGGATTGAACCCTGCTATTATCTTTGCAATAGGGGGTGCAGGCCTTGCGGGACTTACCCTCCTGCAGGCTATTTTCATAGCTAAAAGAAAGAAGGAGGTAAAAACATGAGGAACCTTCTTGTTTTGCTCCTTACCGCAGGCATAGCAATGGCTCAGGATGTTTTTGCCTATCCAAGAGTCTTTTGGGAAAACTCTGTTACCGTTTGGTTCTGGGTTGCGGTGGCTATCTACATTATTGTGGCTGTTCCCTCCATCTACTTCATGATTAAGTACCGCTATAGACCCAAGGAAAACGAGGAGGGTGCGCACATTGAGGGCAACACCACCCTTGAGATAGTCTGGACGGTGATTCCCACCATAATAGTTCTCTTCCTCGGCACTTACTCCTTTGCCAACTTTGTAAAACAGAGACAGGCACCAGAGGGTGCTCTGGAGATAAAGGTGACCGCCTTTATGTGGGGTTGGGAGTTTGAGTACCCAAACGGCAAAAAGGTTTATACTTTCTTTAACCAAGTGGCAGACCCAGAGAAGAACATATACCTCATGCCAGAGAAGGTAGATGACTCCGCTAAGGCTTACATACCAGTAGGAAAACCCATTAAGGTCTACTGCACTTCAAGGGATGTTATTCATTCCTTCTTCGTTCACGAAGCAAGGGTAACAGAGGACTGTGTTCCAGGAAGGATAACCAAGCTTTGGTTCCAGTTTAACAAACCTGGAGAGTATTGGGTATTCTGTAGAGAATACTGTGGCACATGGCATTCAAGGATGGCAAGCGTTCTGAAGGTGGTTTCCGAGGAAGAGTTTAACAGGTGGCTTGGTGGTCAAGAGGCTCAACAACAGCCAGCCACAACTGAGCAAGCTCAGCCAGTTCAACAATAAATAAGGAGGTGCAAACATGGCAGTAGCACACATGCCCCCGTCAGGAACGTGGTACGGTGCCACTCTTAAAGAGTGGATAT
>JANWWY010000024.1 GCA_025057455.1 Aquificaceae bacterium | reverse complement strand
TTCTTCTTACCTCTGACTTGACGTATTCACTTAGCCTATGATTAAGCCTTTGATACCTCTTGCTTTGAAGTGGCTTTATTCCTTGTCTTTGTAGATTTCTTTGAAGTTTGTCAATCTTATCTGCGTATTCCTTGACTTTTGAATAGAAGTCTCTTCCAAGCAAATCACCCCTATCCGTAGCAAAAAGACACTCCATCCCAAAGTCTAAGGCTACTTCTCCCGAAAGTCCAAGGCTTTTCCTTTCTACTTCTTTCACAAGCCTTATCTTACAGCCTTCTGATATCTGGATTAGCCCAGTGAGTCCTCCGTCTTTTGAGTGGAAGTATTGAGCAAGTTTCACAGGCAGATGGATAGGCTTTCCCTTCTCCTTTGTAGAAAGCCTAATCCAATAGTCAAAGTGCTTAGCTTTCTTTGGGCTTTCCAAAAGTCCACACTTGCTATCAACTAAAAGGCTTACCTTCTTAAAACTTGGCTTTTTCCATCTTTCCAAGATATGCTTGAATATCTTCTTAGCCAACAATCTTTCTTCTTGCGTTATCTCGTATTCGTGCTTCGTATTCCTTTCAATCCACAAAGCTTTCTCACTTCTTATCCAAAGCCATTCTCTTCTTGAGTTCAGATACAAAAGCACTCTCTTTGTCTTCTCTGGCAAGGAAGAGTTGAGAACTATCTTTCTAAACCTGTTTTGCAGGTTAGACATGAAGCTCTCTAAAACTGGCACTACTGAGTGATACTGGATGGTGTATTTGTACCGCTCCGACAAGTCAGATTGAACGTGCTTTATATTAGCCTTTCTGTTAAAAGAGCCTGTTTGGAAAAATAGCTTCCACTGATAACTTGCAATTTTCTTTGTGGTCTTTCTGTAGTCCGCCAAAAGGTTTCTTATGACAGACTTTTTCCTTTCAGTTAAGTCCGTACAAACTTCAATTGTCCTGAACATCTCGGGATAGATTACAAAAAAGCCCAAAATTGTCAATAGACTGAATGATTAGTTTTAAAGACCACCTCGCCTTCCCCTATTAGCCTATACTGTAGAGCTTCTGCAACATGGTGGCTGTGAATTTTCTCCTGAGCTTCCAAGTCTGCTATAGTTCTTGAAACTCTCAAGACTTTTACGTAGCCTCTACCAGTTAGGTTGAGCCTTTCCATGGCATTTTTTAAGAGCCTCTGTGCCTCCTGTGTTAGTGGGCAGTATTTTTTTATTTCTTCGTTTGTCATGCGCGAGTTGTACTTTGTTTTGCTGTTTTTGAAACGCTCTTTCTGAATTTCCCAGGCTTTTATGACCTTTTCTCTCATGCTTTCTGAGCTTTCTCCTCCTTTCATGCGCAAAAGCTCTTCTTGCTCTACAGGGCTTACCCAAACTTTTAGGTCTATTCTGTCTATGATGGGACCCGATATCTTTGTTTGATAGGCTTTAAGTTGCGCCGGTGTGCATACACAAGGTCTGTAGGGGTTTCCGTAGTTTCCGCAGGGGCATGGATTTAGGGCTACTACCAAGAGAAACTCTGAAGGAAAAGTTATCCTTCCACCCACCCTTGAAACGGTAACTTTGCCGTCCTCAAGGGGTTGACGCAAAGATTCTATTGCCTTCCTGCTAAACTCTGGAAATTCGTCTAAGAAAAGTATGCCTCTATGAGCCAGGGATATTTCCCCAGGCTGTGGCAAAGAGCCACCACCCACAAGGGCGGAGTCTGATGAATTGGTCAAAGGATTTCTAAAGGGTCTATCTATCACAATAGGGGTTTTCTCGTCAAGAAGACCAGCCACACTGTATATGCGCGTTACCTCTATTGCCTCCTCAAAGGTAAGGGGTGGCATTATGGTTATGAGCCTTTTGGCTATCATGCTTTTGCCTGCACCGGGCGGACCTACCAGCATAAGGTGGTGCATGCCAGCCGCTGCTATCTGTGCAGCTCTCTTTGCCTGATGCTGACCGTAGACCTCGCTAAAATCCACATCAAAACCCTGCCCTTTTTCAAAAAGTTCCTGAAGGTTAAACTCTGTAGGCTTTTTCTGAAGGCTTCCCTTTAGAAAATCTACCACTTCTCCCAAGGTTTCAAAGCCGTACACTTCCGCACCCTTTACGATGGCACCTTCCTTGGCATTTCCCTGGGGTACTACAAAAAGCCTGTAGCCCAGACTTTTCAAGGATAGCACTATGGGAAGCACACCCTTCACGGGATTTAGCCTACCATCCAAAGAGAGCTCACCGAGAATTACATAGTCTTCTGGCAAGCTTATGCCCGTGGAAAGGCTCACGATACCTAGAGCTATAGGAAGGTCGTAAAGGGTTCCCTGCTTTTTAAGGTGTGATGGGGATAGGTTTACGGTTATTCTCTTTATTGGAAGCTGGAAGCCTGAGTTTTTTAGGGCAGACCTGACTCTGTCCTTTGCTTCGTTTATAGCCTTGTCAGGAAGACCAACTATAGAAAACTGAGGAAGTCCGTTGGAAACATCCACCTCCACGTCCACCTCAAAACCCTCTATACCCAGGACACCACCGCTTTTTACTCTACAAAACATGGAAAAGATTATAGCCCGTGGGCTTTAAAATCAAACACACCCATGTATGCTAAAATTTAAAAGCATGCTAAGGCTTTTGTTGCTTCTTCTCCTTATCGTAAGCTTTTCCCTCTCCAAGGAGTTAATTCTTGCTTCTACCTATCCCATATACTACCCTCTTAGATACATGGCCGATGGCAGGTTTGATGTAGATGTGCTTATAAAGACAAAGACAGACCCACACCACTACGAGCTAAAACCTGAAGATGCCAGAAAACTCCAAAAAGCTAAAGCACTTTTCTACCTTGGCGTAGAAGCCTGGGAGGAAAGGCTGATCAGAGGACCCCTCAAGGGAAAGGCAATCCCCTTGAGCGTTGGCATGGACCTTATTAAAGTAAACAGATATACCGACCCTCACGTATGGATGTCACCGAAGAGTTACATATCTCTCGTGGAAAGGGTAAGGGACAGCCTCATAAAGGTAGACCCTTCTGGTTCAGAGCATTACAGAAAAAAAGCGGAGGAGCTAATTAACCTTCTTAGGAATTTAGACCAAGAATACAAGAGAGTATTGGACAGCTGTAAGAGTAGAACCGTAGTGATTACACACCTCTCCCTTTTATACCTCGGAAGGGACTACAGCCTTGAGGTGGTTGGTCTTAGAGGTCTTCATGCGGAAGAGGAACCAAGACCTTCAGAAGTTAGGAAGATGGTAGAAAAGGCAAGGAATGCAGGTGTAAAGGCGGTGTTTTACGAGATAGGGCACGACGAAAGATTGGCAAAGAGACTGGCCAAGGAAATTGGTGCCAAAACACTGCCCCTAAACACATCCCTTTTCCCAGAGAATGCTCAGGATGATTACATCTCTATCATGAGGAAAAATCTAAGAAGTCTCTCAGAGGGTCTGTCTTGTCAGATAAGGTAATAGAAGTAAAAGGACTGAGGTTTCGCTATAGGGTGGAGGAACCGCTCATAGAAGACTTAAGCTTTGAAGTTTTTAGGGGTGAATTCTTCGGCATTCTTGGTCCAAATGGTGCGGGCAAAAGTACGCTCTTGAGGTTAATCTTAGGTTTTCTTAAGCCTCTTTCTGGCGAGATAAAGCTCTTTGGGGAGAGCATTGACAGGTTTTTTCAATGGGGGAGAATAGGTTACGTGCCTCAGAGGTTTTCGGTAGAGAGAGCCTTTACGGGTAATGTGGGCGAGCTTCTAAAGGCGGTAGCACCCAAGGAAAGGGTAGGATGGATAATAGCCTTTTTACATCTTGAAAACCTTCTTAAAAAACCCTTTGTAAAGCTTTCTGGTGGGGAACAACAGAAAGTCCTTCTGGCTATGGCTCTTACTACAAACCCGGACCTGCTGGTGCTGGACGAACCCATGACAGGGCTTGACATTCACGCTCAGGAACATATCCAGCAAGTCCTCAAGGACCTATCAAAGGACAGGACCGTTGTTGTTGTTTCCCATGATGTAGGTTTTGTGCTCAAAAATGCCACGAGAATTCTCTGTCTTGGTATGCCCTACTGTAAGGTTGTAGAGCCTGGGGATATAAGGGGTGTGATGAAAGACCTTTTTGGACTCCACTGAACCTTTAATAAAAATTTAACAATTTCTTTATATACTTATACAAAAACAATCTGAGGAGGTGCATCATGAGAAGACTTTTCGTTGTCTCTTTGCTGAGCACTTTCGCAGTGCTTCCCGTTTGGGGTCAGGGGCTTACCTTGGGTGAGCATTATACTCTAAGGTCTTACACGGGCAAAGCTATGGGCAATGTTTTCTCCGCATCTTTGAAGTTCAACAGCTTGCACGTAGTTACTAACAACACCAGCGTATGTGGTTCTTTGGTTGGTGCCATAGGCTCAAGCTATGTGGACCTTGAGGGAAGACGTAGGATGCAGGTCACAGTCCTTAACAGCCCGGAAGAGGCACAGAACCTAAACCCAGCCACCGAGGCGGTAGCTCTCATATTCGGCGGTCAAGCCTCACCAGAGGTAAACTATAACTTAACGAAAAGCTCTTTGAAAAGGCTCGCAGATGCCAAATACAACGGTGCTATATTCTTCCATCTTAGGGTTTGGGCACCTAAGTTTGTGGAAAGGGCATCACAAGAAGACCCTGCTATAGCTCAATACTTGGCAAATAAGGAAAACCTATATACGGTTACCGCAGACCTTTCCAACAAGGTTATAAGACTTTGGCAAGTATCCGTAAAAGACGGCAAACAGGCAACGGTAAAGGAGCTTGGCACCATGCCCTTGAACCCAATCTGGGAGGACCTTTTGCGCAGGTCTTTGTAAAACTCTTGGGGGCTTTAGCCCCCTTCCTCTATAATAAGAATACATGTTAACTTTTCTTCTTGCCTTTTTTCTCCTTTTTTCATGCCAACCTTTGCCAAAGGACATACCTCTTGAAAAATACCGCAGGCAGTATGTTGAGGGTCAGGTGTTCATAGATGAAAGCCTAAAGTCAAAGGTTCCTAAGGGACAAAGCTTTCTTATAATATCTGTGAGAAGCCCAGACAATCCCATGCCACTGGCTGTGCTTAGGGTAAAGAACCCAAAGTTTCCTTACAGCTTTAGGATTACTGGGAAACACAAGTTAAGCCACGAAAGGGTTATGGAAGGTGATGTTATACTTACCGCAAGACTGAGCACCTCAGACACCGCTGAAGCAAAAAAAGGTGACCTCATGGGTTCAAGCTTTGTAAAAGTTGGCACGAAAGGATTAAAGGTGGTAATAAACACGGAGGTGGAATGATGGACAGGATAGTGAAGGCTTTTGTGGAAAAGGGAAAGGCTATTGCTGTTTTGCCAGCTTTTAGCCTTTTTGTGAGTGCTGTGTTTCTTGGTCTATACGGCGTATATCTTTCTATCCAGACCCTTTACAAGGTTTTTGTGGACCCAGAGTATTTAGACACTGCCATACTATCCACAAAGTTTATAGCGGTCATGGACATACACCTTCTCTCGGTAATACTTTACATATTTGCGGTGGGTCTTTATGAGCTTTTTGTGGGAAAGCTTAACGTGCCCGACTGGCTAAAAATTGAAAGCATAGACCAGCTCAAGGCAAAGCTGGCAAGCGTAATTATACTTATCCTCGCCATAACCTTCACAAAGAACGTAGTAAGGTGGAAAGAGCCTACAGAAACCCTTCTCTTTGGAATATCTATTGCGGTGGTGGTAGGCGTGCTTATATTCTATTACAAGGTAAAAGAAGAGCACTGATGCATAAGGAGCTGAACCTTCGAGAGCTTACCATAATAAACGAAGTAGGGAAAATTCTAAGCAGAGGGTACGAGTTTACCAAAAGTCTGGAGGAGGTTTTAAAGGTTCTGTATTCTTTCTGGGATGTGCGTCATAGCTATGTGGCCCTTTACAGGAGGGAACTAAAGGCTTTAAAAATACTAAAGGCTTTTGGTCTAACAGAGGAAGAGGTGGAGAGGGGCATTTTTAGAAAGGGTGAGGGCATAGTGGGGAAAGTTTACAGGGATGGCGTGCCTGTCTTCCTTCCAGACATTAGAACCAACGCCTATCTTAACAAAACAGGTCTGAGGGAGAGGATTAAACAAGGTGAGAGCTTTGCGGCCGTTCCCATAAAAATAGGTGGCGAAATAATCGGTGTGCTTGCTGTATTCAAGGATTTTGGTGAAGAGAGTGTGGAGAGGAGCGTAGAACTTCTCATGATTATAGGGACTATGATAGGCATGCTCTACAAGCTTGACGAGAAAATAAACCAAGAAAGAGAGGAATGGGAAGAAGAAAAGAGACTTCTCACAAAAGCCCTAAGTGAAAAGTACAGTGTGGAGGGTATAGTAGGCAAAAGCCCTGCAGTTAGAAAATTGCTTGAGCTGGTAGAAAAGGTAGCTCAGACCGATGCCAACGTGCTTATAACTGGTGAAAGCGGGACTGGAAAGAGCCTTGTGGCAAAGGCTATACACTTTATGAGTAAGAGAAAGGAAAAGCCCTTTATTACCATAAACTGCAGTGCTATTCCAGAAACCCTTCTAGAGGCGGAGCTTTTCGGATACGAAAAGGGTTCCTTTACCGGCGCTTACACCTCAAAAAAGGGGAAGTTTGAACTGGCTAACGGTGGGACCATCTTCTTGGATGAAATAGGAGACATGCCCCTTTCCCTCCAGCCAAAGATACTCAGAGTTATACAGGACAAAGAAATAGAAAGGCTTGGGAGCGAGAAGACCATAAAGGTGGATGTGCGTATAATATCCGCCACCAACAAAAACCTTTCTGACCTGGTGGCACATGGACAATTTAGAGAAGACCTTTACTACAGGTTAAACGTCCTACCTATACACATACCACCCCTTAGGGAAAGAAAGGAGGACATACCAGTTTTGGTGGATTACTTCTTAGAGATATTCAATCAAAGATACAACAAGAAGGTGAGGCTTCATCCAAAGGTTATAGAGATTTTTATAGAATATGCCTGGTATGGAAATGTGAGGGAGCTTGAGAACATTATTGAACGCCTTGTAATACTGAAGGATGGGCTGGTTAGAGACACGGACCTTCCACCTTACTTTTTTGTCCACCTGCATGACTCGGAGCCGAAGAAGGTTTTACAGGTTATAGAAAACACAGAGAGGGAAGAAATCCTCAAGGCTTTAGAAAAGACTGGCTATGTAAAGTCAAAGGCTGCAAGGCTGCTGGGCTACACCCTACGACAGCTTGATTACAGGATAAAAAAATACAGCATACCGCTAAAGAGGTATTGAATTGAAAGTTTACATAAACAGGTATCCATCGAGAGTTCAAGAGTTTGAGGTTAATGCGGAAGGCTGTGTTAGTCTTCTAGACCTCCTTTACAGAATAAGGGAGGAGATGGACCCGTCCCTCGCCTTTAGAAGCATGTGCAGGGCTGGCATATGCGGAACCTGTGCGGTAAAACTCAACGGTAAGCCAGTGCTTGCATGTTCCATCAAAGTGCCACAGGAGGAGAGCATACTCATAGAGCCCATAGGTGGATACAGGGTAATAAAAGACCTCGTAGTAGAACACGAAGACATCTACCAAAAACTCAGAGACTTTAAAATCTGGCTCCGTCCTTCGGACGAGAACAGTCCTATATCTGAAGCGGTAAACCTAAAAACATGGGGAAGCTGGGAATGCATACTGTGTGGCATATGCGACAGCGTTTGCCCTCTTCTGCAAGCCCCTTCAGACTTCGGAGGACCAGTCTTGCTAACGAGAGCTCACAAGCACGCAGTTGACCCAAGGAACAAGGACTCTCAGTCTATCCTCGGAAGCATTCAAAGCCTAAAACCAGACCTTTGCACCCACTGTATGAATTGCTCTTATTCATGTCCTAAAAGGCTTATGCCAGAGAGCCTTATAAGAGAGGAAGAAGGCATCCTCTCGGAAAAGGGGCTTTTACAGAGACCATTGGGGGGCTTTGACTTTTTGAGCTTCTAAAGGAGGAAGATATGAAAAGATTTTTAGACCTTGAGCTTTCTGAGCTTGGTGTTGGCACGTACCTTGGTGAGCCTGACAGTACAACCTCAGAGGGCTACAGGAGCGTCATAGAAAAAGCGGTAGATTACCGCATAAACGTGGTGGACACCGCTATCGTTTATAGATACATGAAAAGTGAAAGGGATATAGGGCGTGTGCTTGGCACATTACCCAGGGAGAAGCTGATTATATCTACAAAGGGCGGTTATGTGCCTTACGACATAGATTCGGGCGTAGACCCAAAGGACTACTTTTACGAAAACTTTGTAAGCACGGGCATCCTAAAGCTTGAGGAAATGACACCTCAAGGGCATTGTCTTTCTGTAGGCTTTATAAGCTGGTGTTTAGAAAAGAGTCTTAGCAACATGAACACGAGCTATGTGGATGTCTACTTTCTCCACAACCCAGAGGAACAGCTCAACTTCTTCAGCAGGGACCTTTTTAACAGGAGGATAAGGGAATGCTTTGCCTATCTTGAGGAGCAGGTAAGAAGGGGAAGGGTCAAATACTACGGGCTTGCCACGTGGAGCGGTTTTAGGACTTCTCCCAACAGTAGGCAATATCTGAACCTTTCTGAGCTTTTTAGCATAGCCAAAGAGGTAGGAGGTAATGACCACCACTTTAGGTTTATACAGCTTCCCTACAATCTTGGTATGACAGAGGCTTACACGCTAAAAAACCAGGAAGTGGAAGGTCAGGTACTATCCACCATAGAAGCCTGTCAAAGGCTTGGTCTTTATGTTTACACCAGTGCCAGTATTTATCAGGGAAGGGTGTTGGGCAGGGTGCCTCAGGTGTTGAAAAACCAGCTTGGGGTAGACTCGGATGTTCTTGCAAGCCTTCAGTTTGTACTCAGCACACCCGGGGTTGGTACAGCTCTTGTGGGTATGAGTAAACTTCAACACTTGCAGGAGAACGCAAAAATATTGAAAGTTCAAAGGCTTGACGAAAGCCAATTTCAAAGCCTTTTTAAATAGATTCAGAGTAAACCACACTTAGGCTTAGGGGGAGCAAGGTTTTACCCCATAAGGAGTTTCTCGCTTGAGGGTGTATGGGTATGGGTTTATGATGTTAATAACCTGCTGAGGGGCTATTAAAAATAGCAGAAGAAAAAAGCGGTACGCCTTAGAGCCATGAGGGATTTTTTGCTTTTTTTAGAAAACAGAGACAGGTTTGCGGTGGGGCTGTTTAGACAGTTTAAGATTGAAGAGACCCCTACGAGGGTTCTGATAGTAACCCCCACTTTGGAATACAAAGCTTGGGTGCTGGAGTACATAAGGTCCAGGCTCTCCGATTACGGAAAGGAAATACTGGTAACCTCGAAGGAAGAAGGGAAGGGAAAGCAGGAAAGTTTTGATGATGGAATTCAAGCCAAGTACACCTTTGAAAACTTTGTGGTGGGAAAGTCCAACGAGCTCGCTTACAAGGTCTGCGCGGAGGTTTCCGCATGCCCCGGTAGCTATAGCCCACTTTTTATTTACGGTGGTGTGGGACTTGGGAAGACGCATCTTCTTCATGCTGTGGGGAACAGGGCAAAGATGCTTGGCTACAAGGTAGTTTACAAACAAGCCAACGATTTTTCTGAAGATATGATAAAAAGCCTAAAGCAGGGCAAGTTGGAAGAGTTTAGGGAAAAATACTCACAAGTAGACATACTTTTGATAGATGATGTACAGTTTTTGTCGGGAAAAGAGAGAACCCAGGTGGAGCTCTTTAGAGTCTTTGAAAGCCTTCAGGCAAGAGAAAGACAAATCCTCTTAGTCAGCGACAGACATCCCAAGGACATAGAGGATGTATCGGAGAGGCTTATCAGTAGGTTCGTGAGTGGCATAATCATAGAAATAGGGCTGGACGAAGAAACTAAGCTTTCCATAGTAAGGCATAAACTTCTCCTCTTTGGTCTTCCCACTGACAGAAGACATGTAGATTATGTGATGGAAAACACGGGCTACAGCGTCAGAGAAATAGAGGGCTTTATAAAGACCATTAAGCTTACGGGCATAAAGGAAGAAGGGCGGAAAGAAACCTCAAAAGAAGAGAAGGTTTTAAGCCTCGTAGCAAGGCATTTTGGTCTAAAACCAAACGACTTAAGGAGAGAAACAAGAGAAAGAAAGGTTCTTGTGGCAAGGCAGGTTGCCATGTACTTTTGCAAAACGCTACTACACATGTCCTATTCGCAAATAGGAAAGACCTTTGGAAAATCAGACCATACATCAGCCCTCTATGCCATAAGGAAGGTGGAAGAAAAGAGATGCACCGACAGAAGGTTTGACTACATGTTGCAGGTACTGGAGAAAAACCTAAGAAAACACATATCCTGAGGACTTCCAAAAGGTTATGCGGGGCATAGATTATCTTTAAAGCCTATGCTGGTCAGGCTAACTCTTGAAAACTTTTTCCTAATTAAGAACCAAGAGGTCTACTTTGATAAGGGGCTTAATGTGATAACGGGCGAGACTGGCACGGGTAAGTCTCTCACAGTATCCTCTCTTCTTTTCCTTATGGGTCAGGATGGGGAATACCCAGAGGGTGCATGCGTAGAAGCGGAGCTTTTTGTAGAAGGAGAAACCACCATACTAAGGAGAGAACTCACAAAGGGCAGAAGCAGGTACTATCTGAACGGAAGAGGAAGCAACAAAAAGGTGGTTGAAGAGATTTTATCCTCCCATGTGCTTATTCAAGGACAGAACGACAGAACTAAGATAATAAGGGCTGACTTTCAGAGGGACCTCTACGACAGGTTTGCCCAAGTCCTTGAACTCAGGGAAAAAGTAGAAAAAACCTACCAAGATGTCATGGAGCTAACCGATAGACTGAAGAATTTGAGAGAAAGAAGACTTGAAAGAGAGCTAAAGAAAAGGCTTATGCAGGAGGAAATAAAGGAAGTAGAAGAAATAGGTTTAAGACCCGAAGAGTACCAGGAGATAAGGAGAAGGGTTGAAGAGATAAACCTTGCGGAAAGGATAAACAAACTTATAGCGGAGGGCATTCTTGGATTGGAGTCGGCGACAGAAGGCATAAAAAAGACCGCAAAGGCGGTTAGGGAACTTTCTCAGCACAAAGGGCTTAATGGCTGGGAAGAAGTTCTTGATGCAACCTTGGATAACCTGCTGGAGTTGGGGAGGAAATTGGAGGGCATGCTGGTAAGCTACAATCAGGAGGAGCTAAACCTACTTAACGAAAAACTCTACAGAGTGCAAAGGCTAGAAAGAAAGCACCGTATGGACTACTTCCAGATATGGAAACGCACCCAAGAGTTAAAGCGGGAGCTTGAAAAAATGCAAGAGGAAGAAGACCCAGAGACTCTTGAAAGGGAGTTGGCGGAAAAGGAAAGAGAGCTGGAAGTCCTGTACGGAGAACTAAGCCGAGAGAGGTTGTCCGCCAAAGCACTTTTTGAGGAGAAAGTGATGGGATACATAAGGCATATGGGACTTGAAAGAGCGAGCTTTAAAGTTGACTTTGAAGAAAAAAGGGGAAGGTACGGAAAAGAGCAAGTTAGGTTTCTCTTTTCCTCTTACGGAAGGGATGAAAAGGAGCTGGGACAGGTGGCTTCTGGTGGTGAGGTTTCCAGGCTCTCTCTTGCCCTCTTTATGCTCTCACCGCCTGCACAGGCTTATGTGTTAGACGAAGTAGATGCAGGCATAAGCGGTCAAGCTTCTCTAAAGTTGGCAAAACTGCTAAGAAGGCTTTCAAAAAACACACAGCTTATAGTAATTACACATTCGCCAGCCATAGCCAGCGCGGGAGACAGACACCTTTCCACGAGAAAGGAATTCGTAGGGGACACACCTTTCGTGAAGGTTGTGCAGTTAGAGGGTCAAGAAAGGCTTCAGGAAATAGCAAGGCTCATGGGTAAGGTAAGCCAGAAGACTTTAGAGGGTGCCAAGGAACTAATGAAGGAGGTTCAGGATGTTTGAGGAGCTTCTATCCGTAAAGGAGGAGGTAAAGCCTTTCGTGGAAAGGAGGCTATCTGAGTTTAAAAACTTGGGTCAAAGGGGGGAAACCACCTTTGACTTTAGACCTTTTGCGGACTACGTTTACGAGGCTGACCTATTCTCGGAATTGTGTTTTTGCATACTCACCGCCAACTCGTCAGCCCTAACGGGTATAAGGCTACAGAAAACCATAGGTATAGAAGGTTTTAAAAACATGAGACTTGAAGAGTTAGAAAGGACCATAGCCTTGGCTGGACATCGCTTTGCCCGTCAGAGGGCTGAAAGAATAGTGAAAGCCAGGGAAAAGTTCGAGAAGGTTGTGGAGCTTATAAAGGATTCTAAAAACAGCAAGGAGATAAGGGAGCTTATTAGCGATGCGTGCTCTTCCTACAAGATAGAAGGCTTTGGTCTAAAGGAGTCTTCTCACTTTTTGAGGAACATAGGCTTTGATGACCTTGCTATCGTAGACAGACACATCTTCCGGTATCTCAAGGAAAAGGGACTTGTTCCTGATTACAAAACCATGACGAGAAAAATATACCTTGAGGCGGAAAAAAGGTTGCAGGAAGTGTGTGCCACCCTTGGTATGTCCCAGGCGGAGCTTGACCTTTATATTTTTTACTACAAAACGGGCAAGGTTTTAAAGTGAAGGCTATAGGTCTCTGTAAGGTGCGGTGGTTAGGTATTTCTCACCACCGTCAGGAAAGATGACCACTATTGTGCCTTCCTCGAGCTCTTTGGCAAGCTCTAAGGCAGCGTACAGAGCAGCTCCGCAGGATTGACCAGCCAGTATACCCTCTTCCCTGGCAAGCCTCTTTGTCATTTCGTAGGCTGGTTCTGTTTCCACGAAGATGGTCCTATCTAAAAAGGTTTCATCAAAGATGCCAGGCTTTATGGAGCTCTCTATGTGTTTTAGCCCCTCTATACCGTGAAAGGGATAGGCTGGCTGGACTCCAACAATTTGCACATTTGGGTTGTAAATCTTTAGCCTTCTTCCAGTTCCCATAACAGTTCCACCAGTGCCTATGCCGGCTACGAGATGAGTTATCCTTCCTCCAGTCTGATTCCATATTTCAATACCCGTTGAGTAAAAATGTGCCTTCCAGTTGGCTGGATTGTTGTACTGGTCAAGATATACATACTTCTCTGGTTCTTTGCTTACCATTTCCCTTACAAATAGTATGGCTCCATCTGTTCCCTCCAAAGGGTCAGTTAGGTAAACCTTTGCGCCGTATGCCTTTATAATCCTCTTTCTCTCTTCGCTTACGTTGGCTGGCATGGCAAGCTCTACGGGCACGTTCAAGCAGGCACCAACCATAGCAAGAGCTATGCCTGTGTTTCCAGATGTGGCGTCTATAACAACCTTTCCTTCTCTCAAAAGTCCCCTATCCATGGCATCCAGAAACATGCTCAACGCCGGTCTATCCTTTACAGAACCACCTGGGTTAAAGCTCTCCAGCTTGGCATAAATCTCCACCTTAGGTGATATGTCAGGCGTTAATATCTTTCTTAGCCTTACCAGTGGCGTGTTCCCTACAAGGTTCAGGATGGAAGACCGTAGTTTTCTGTAAGGTTCATCGTGCTGACCAAGAACCCACACACAAAGATTATAAGCCAAGCTTGTCTTTTACGATTAGGGATAACTTTTTTCTTCTCTCTTCACCTTCTGGCATGGCATTTCTGAGGTCTTCCAAGAGAGAAAGAAGTTCTTGAATATCCTCTGGCAGTCTGCTTTCAATGTACTGCCTCAAGCCAGCAGATAGAGCTGGAGCTTTTCCAGAAGTGGATATGCCTATAACCAGTTCACCCTTAACTATAAGGGATGGGAATAGAAAAGTGCACAGCTTTGGACTGTCAACCGCATTGCAGTGTATTCCCCTCTTTATACAGTGTTTGTATATCCTTTCCTGAAGCCTTATGTTGTCAACGGCCACTATCACCATATGGGCATCCTTAAGGTCTCCCATTCTAAACTTTCTTTTGATAAGTTCAAGCCTTCCTTCCTCAGCCAACCTTTGTATGTAGTCTGTAACCTTTGGCGCCACTACCTTTATAAGAGGACCAAAGGGGAGAAGCTTTTCCACCTTCCTGCTGGCTACACTGCCACCACCTACTACAACCACCCTTCTGTCTTTAAGCTCCACAAAAAGAGGAAAGTAAGGCATGTTAATTACCCATAAAACCTAAGACTTTTACCACTTCCCTAACATCTTCCTCTGTAAGAGTTCTAACATCCAAAAGCACAAGGTCTTGTTTTAGCCTTGCCACTATGGGTGGCTCAGACTCCCTTAAAAGCCTCTCCATCTCGGTGATGCTTAGGTTCTTGTGCCTTATACCTACGCAGTAGGTTTCCAGAGAAAGCTCTGGCAGTGCACCTCCACCGCACCGAGAAAAGTCCCTAATGACGAAAACTTCTATACTTTTCAGTTGTCTTAGCCTTCGGGCAAGCTTCTTTGCCCTTTTCTTTAGCTCTTCTGGACTTTGTAGGAGCATCCGAAGAGTCGGTATCTTCTCGTATTCTCCCCTCAGGTATAAACGTAGGGTCATCTCCAAGCCAGCCAGCGTAAGTTTGTCTATTCTGAGGGCCCTACTCATGGGGTTTTTTCTGAGTTTCTGTATAAAATCCGCCTTACCCAATATTATTCCCGCCTGTGGACCACCTAACAGCTTGTCACCACTTCCTGATACAATGTGCACTCCCTTCTTTATAGTTTCCGCAAAGCTCGGTTCTTCTGCCCTTATACCAAAGTCCCTTAGGCTCAAAAGACTACCGCTACCCATATCGTAATACACAGGCAGTCCAAGGCTCAAAAGTTCTTCTGGCTTTACCTCCTCCACAAAACCATCCATGTAGAAGTTGCTTCTGTGTACCTTCATAAGCAAAGCGGTCTCAGGACCTACCGCTTTTTCGTAGTCGGAAAGTCTCGTTCTGTTGGTAGTTCCCACCTCAACCAGCTTGGCACCAGAAGCTCTCATAATGTCAGGTATGCGAAAACTGCCACCAATTTCTACAAGCTCACCCCTTGAAACCACTACCTCTTTACCAAAGGCTAAGGTGTTTAGCACAAGGTAGACCGCACCCGCATTGTTGTTTACCACATGGGCAGCTTCCGCACCAGTTAGCTCGCATAATAGCTCCTCTACATGGCTAAGCCTTGAGCCCCTTTTACCCCTTTCAAGGTCGTACTCCAAGTTTGAGTAGCCTATTGCTATTTCCTTTACAAACTCTGCCACCTCCTTAGCTAAAGGTGACCTACCAAGGTTTGTGTTTATAACCACACCAGTTGCGTTTATAACTCTTTTTAGTCTTGTGTAGGATAGCTCCCTTATTCTCTTTTCTATGAGAGCGTGAAGGTCTTCCAGGCTTTGCCTTTTCCCCGTTTTTATCTCTTGCCTTACCTTCTCTAAGGTTTCCCTTATTGCCCTTTTGCATATTGCCTCTGGATACTTTTCTTTAAAGACTTCCAAGAGCTTTGAAACTTGGGGTATCTCTCTTAGTAGGTTCATCCCAAAAACACCCTCCTTTCTCCCTCTCTTCTTGTTATACCGAGCCTATCCATGTGTTCAAGCAGGGGAATTAGATACTTTCTCGTAAGACCAAGGAGCTCCTTAGCCTGCCCAATAGTAAACTCCTTTCCTAAGGACCTAAGATGGTTCACATAGCTTTCAAAAACCGCCTTTGAAATGTAAAGGTAATCCCCCAAGCTGTAAACGTGTCCTTTCCTAACCGCAAGAGCAAGGTACGCCTTGAAGGGCTCCAGCTCCTTCTCCTCCTTTATGCCATTAGAAAGCAAAGACATGAGCCTTTTATAGCCTTCCAATTCTTCAAGGCTTGCCTTTTTGGCATCTAATAGGTATCCCTCAAGAACCTTTATGTGGCTTGCTTCCTCAATCACAAAC
The DNA here is from genome assembly GCA_025057455.1 of Aquificaceae bacterium. Classification (GTDB taxonomy): domain Bacteria; phylum Aquificota; class Aquificia; order Aquificales; family Aquificaceae; genus Pampinifervens. The sequence goes on along the minus strand of JANWWY010000024.1, from coordinate 4,671 downwards.
ATCAAAAGCTCTTCGGAAATTCTAAGCTTGGAAAAGGCTTCAGAAACAGGCATTACACCGTTCTTAGAAGATAGAAGCTCTTCTAATTTAAGTGTGACATGCTTTATTACGTCAGGATGGTATAACCTTTTTCCAACCCTTGGGACCTTTGGAAGGGCAACTACGCCACCGTAAAAGGAAAAGAGCTCCTCTATTGAAAGCCCAAGGTAGCCCCTTTCAATCAGAAGGTATTCTGTGGGAGCTTCCGTAAGTAGGTTAAGAGCACTTTTTATAAACCTTTTGGATGACCTTAGAGGCAGAGGATGTAGGACGCAGTAACTACCTACGTGGTTGCCGGAGGAGTCTAAAAGTGGACCCTTATCCCCTCTTATAGCTGGGACGGTTTCTGAAAGCCTGAGAAGGTAGAGGTCTTCTTGTATATGCCTTGAGAAAAAGGACACCTCCCTCATACCAAGAAAAAGGTATCCCAAACCTTTGGGCATCTGACCTACTATCTTTACTATTAGCCTCTTGGAAGGTATTATACCTTTTACCAAAAAGTAGCCTCTTTCTACGCTATTTGGTTCTATGTCTGGCGTGTTTAGGGCTAACCTCTCCCCTGCATAGCCAACCTTCACAAAAACACCGTGGTTTTGCATCCTTCTTACTTTACAAGAAATGCCAGATGGTTCAATTCTCACTGTATCCCCCTCTTCTAACCTTCCACTGACACAACTGCCTCTTATGACAGTTCCATAGCCCTTAACAGTAAAGGCGGAGTCCACGTAGAACCTGAAGAAGTTCCCATCAAGATTTTTAATAAGCCCTCTGGCATATAAACCTATGCCTTCCCTTAACCCCTCTAAACCATAACCCTTGAGGGAAGATACAGGATAAATCCCAAATAAGTCAACACCTTCTTCCTTTAAAAGCCATTCTATCTCTTCCTTTGCAAGATTTATAGTTTCATCATCCACCCTATCTGTCTTGGTTAGTGCCACTATTATCTGAGATATTCCAAAGCTTTTTGCTAATCTAAGATGCTCTACGGTTTGGGGCATAATACCTTCACCAGCGTCTACCACAAGAAGAAGACCCCAAACCGCAGAGAGACCACATATGGCATTCTTTATGAACCTTTCATGTCCAGGAAGGTCAATAATTTCTACCCTGAGCCCTCCCTCCGGAAAGTCCAAAAAGGCAAAGCCCATGTCTATGCTCATGCCTCTTCTTTTTTCCTCTGGCAACCTGTCTGTGTCTATGTGAGTAAGAGCCTTAACTAAGGTGGTTTTCCCGTGGTCTACGTGCCCCGCAACGCCAAGGGGAAAGTATTTCATACAAACACAAGATTAATCCTCTCCGTAAGCCATTGCAAGCACCTCTATGGGATGGTAAACCCTTTTCCCAGTAAACAGCTCTATATGGTTGCCTGATAGGGGGCAGTCGGACACGTACAGGTCTGCACCCGAGTTTCTCATGTCTTCAAAGAGCTTTGAGCCTACCTTTACCGACATATCAAAAGTCTCCTTTCGCACGCCAAAGGTTCCATCATGTCCAGAGCATCTCTCTATAAGTTGGATTTTTGTGTTAGGTATGAGCCTCATAAGGGCAACAGCCCTGTATCCTACATTTAGAGATTTGAGGTGACAGGGTATGTGATATGCTATACTACCCACAGATTTCTTAAAGTCCTTGTTGAACCTTTTTTCTTGGTGGAGCTTAAAAAGATACTCGTGAACATCGTAAACCTTCTCTGCCACTGCCTTCGCATCTGGGTCATCAGGTAAGAGGAGAGGGTACTCGTACTTTATCTGTAGGGCACAGGTAGGCACTGGCACAACTATGTCAAAGCCTGCATCTACATAAGGCTTTAACCGCTGGACGTTGTACTTTGCCCTTTCTATTGAAGAGTCTATGTCGCCTATATCAAAGAAAGGTATGCCACAGCATTGCTGTTCTGGAAGCTCTACGTATATATTGTTTTTCTCAAAGACTTTCAGGAGTGCTTTACCCCTGTCTAAATAGTTGTAGTTGAGAAGGCATGTGTAAAAAAGGGCTACTTTACCGTTTTCACCCTTTACAGGTTTTCTGTTTTTCTTAAACCAGTTTACAAAAGTTTCTGCGTTTATGGGTGGAAGCTTTGCCCTGCGGTCCACTCCCATTACACCTTCCATAATTACCCTGAAGGTGGGCGTATTGTTGAGTTTGTTTACTATTGGGGAGAAGGGCACAGAGAGCTTTCCCACAAGGTCCGTGTTTAGCATAAGCTTATCCGTTATTTTAGCCCCTTTGTTTTTAAACTTCCAGACCTTGTATCTTAGGGATAGATGGGGAAAGTCTATTCTCCACTCATGTGGTGGTGTGTAAGGACATTTAAAGTAACACTGCTTGCAATGGAAGCACAGCTCCAAGGGCAGAGCAAGTTCTTCCTTTGATAGCTTCTCTACATCATCATCATGCCTGTCCACTGCATCAAAGATAGCTGGGAAGGAGGGGCAGTACGTAACGCACATCCTACAGTCCTTACACTTGGAATAGACCCTTTTTGTCTCTTCCCATATTGCCTCTTCTCTGAGGAAATCAGGGTCCTTTATGTTGAATTCAAAATCCTTTACTCCACCAAGAGCAAGTTCAGACATTTTAAAACTCCCTTATTCTTTTGTTTAAAGGGGGGCGATAGCCCCCAAATTGGGATTAGGCTTTGAGAGATTCCAGAGCCTTCTGGAATCTTCCTGCGTGAGACTTTTCTGCCCTTGCCAGGGTCTCAAACCATTCCGCTATGTCGTCGAAACCTTCTTCCCTTGCAACTCTTGCAAAACCTGGGTACATCTCGGTGTACTCATAAGTTTCTCCGGCTATGGCGGCTTGGAGGTTCTGTTCCATGGTGCCTATGGGCATGTCCGTGGCAGGGTCTCCACCTCCATACTTTTCCATAAACTCAATATGCCCAAAGGCGTGTCCAGTTTCACCTTCTGCGGTCTCTCTAAATATGTTGGCTATGTCGGGGTAGCCTTCAATATCCGCTTTCCTGGCAAAGTAGAGATACCTTCTGTTTGCCTGTGATTCTCCGGCGAAGGCATGCTTGAGATTCTCAAGGGTTTTTGTACCTTGCAAGCTCTTGCTCATGGTAAGCACCTCCTATAAGTTTTTGGATATACATATTATATGCAAACCTTTTTCATTTGTCAAGGGGTATCGTAAGGAATTTTGTGAGAGTCAGTTTATATGGCTTATAGTGTTATGCGTTTTGATAAAAATCATATTAAAATGATAAATTGTTCACAGACATGGAGGGAAGGGCTGTTGTATGGATTCACGGCGGTATTAAGAAGAAAAGCCCAGTAGACTTCCAGTATAAGGACGAGAAGTTTCTACACGTTATATCAGGAAAGGTACTTGAAGCCTATTATGGAAGGGAAAGTCTTGACCTTATAACCTTTGTTCCTCATTCCTTGTATGTTGACCATATGCATGAAGAGAGGGAGGCGATGAAGAAGGACATTGAAGAATTCTACGAATTTCCCCTACCGAGCATAGGCACCATATCGCAGAACAACACGAAGTATTCCTTCAATGGAAACTACCAATATGTAAAATTCTGGATTTTCCTAAAGCTATTAGAGATATACTTAGAGAGAAAATACGGAGTTTTTTACTGCGATATATCTCAAGGTCTTAACGTCTACACGCATGCCTTCAAAGAAGCCTTTGAGAGCCTTCTTCTCTTTGACCGCCTTAGGAATATGGGCAGAGATGGAATAAAAGTCTACATGCTTTACTCTGACCCAATTATACACGGTGTGGAAAATCCCAGGTTGTACGATGATGTAGAGCTAAAAGTAAAAGCTTGGTTTGACTCCCCCATAGGCAGACCAATAGAAGCCTTTGCCAGAAAACACCTATTAGAAACGGAAATTGAAAGAGTTTTGAAAAACTACTACCGCACATACAGAGCCATAAGGTATAACGCACCGGGCGTAGTCCTTACTTTTGGATACGACGGCAAGGAAAGGATAGAAGAAGTTACGAAGAAGTTTCTGAAAACTTACACAGAAAAATACGACCCCGGAGAGTTTCAGGAAGGTAAGACAGAGTACAACTATCCTCTTCCAGAGGAACCAGAAGAGAAGATAAACATTTTCCTTGCACTGGCTCTTTATTACAACATGGCTGTGGTGTTTGAAGAGAAGGAAATCAGTCAAAAAAGAGAGTTTACTTTGGAAGACCTGAAAAGGTTTTTTGAAGTTTACCAACACTACGGGCTTAGCGTGAACAAGGAATTGCTGGGAAGGGACATAGAAAGGCTTAAAGACATAGAAAGTCATAAAAAACTGTTAGTCTCCTCTGAGTGGTGGCTTTTGGGTGAGCTGATAAACCAATCCTTTTCACCAAGAAAGGCACAGGAGCTGGCTAATGACCAGAGCGCAAGAAGAAACTTTTTTGCTCACTCGGGTATGGAAAACAACTCGGTTTGTGTCAGAAAAGACGAGGAAGGAAAGTTGGTTTTTAAGTATAGAGAAGAGTTTTACAGCATTATTGATAGGTTCGTGTACGAAGAGGGAGCTTAATGAGAAAGTTGACCTTTGAGCTGGAGTTCTTAACGCCTGCCTTTATAGGTGGTGCAGAGCCCGGCAGTGCGGAGCTAAGACCTGCCAGCTTTGTGGGGCTTTTAAGATGGTGGTGGAGGGTAGT